>NZ_QYRR01000011.1:0-72557 GCF_003591215.1 Actinomyces sp. 2119 | reverse complement strand
ACGCACACCCGACCAGCCGCACGCACACACGCACGACCACAACCAGGCACACCCACAGCAGGACAGCCCCACCCAGACAGGCATAAAAGAACAAGACACACTATCGAGATCTCAAACCACACACCCACAACCAGCCACACCACCACAACAACAGCAGCAGCACAACCAGCAAGAGCAACCCGACATCTCCACCAGGACTACTACAAGCACTTCAGAAGGAAGCAGCCCGAGTAGTTAACCCGGCTTGTTATCGAGCTTGGTACGCCTCCGTTCCGGGTCTTGCCCTTTCCGGCGACGGACGAGTACTTAACCACCTTCAGAACTTCAGGTCAACTTCGTGACGAGTGACCCTCGACACTCGCTCGCGTGGGCACTGGGGCTACCGGCTGGCGCCGTCCCAGCACCCACTTCCGGCTAGAGGCACCGGGACCGGTCCGCCCCTCGTCTCAGCCGCCCTCGCTCGCCCGTCTCAGCCAGCTCAGCCAGTCGTGTCCCCCGTCTGGGGCGTCTCCTCGGCACTCGCGCCCCTGGGTGGGAGGGAGAGGCGGGGTGGTGGAGCCGTATCAGCATCGGCTGGTGGCGTGTTCCTTCTCTCCTCCCCCAGTCGGCCCGGGATCAGCAGCCCCCGTCGCGGAACCGGGACTAGTACGCTCCACCTCCAGAGTCACCCTGGTGACCATGGCGGCAACGACGCCGACAGCGGCGAGCACCGGCGCGGCCACAACCGTGACGCCTCCGGCTATCACGCCTGCCGTCATCGGGATGCTGAACAGCTCACGCCCCGATGAGTCCCGCAGGACCACGCGGCGGACGCTCCCGTCGGCCATAAGCCGCCTGACGGTGGAGACAAGCTGGTCCCCAGCCACGTCGATCCACTCCAGGACCGTGTGGGAACCACTCGGCTGGCTAGTGGTACCAGACTGCTGGCCGGGCTCACCTGCCCCGGGCTTAGGTGTCTTCTGTGTCGTCATGCGACCCAGTCTGCTGGCTAACCCCCGTCCCCGACTACCGGGGACCACCCTGACTCGTCCCTAGTTGTGGCGCTACCCACCCCGACACACGCGAGGGAACAGGCCAGGCGCCAGGTACCGAGATCAACACAGGCCGCACCGCTGCACCCACCAGCCCCGGGTGCCAGGATATTCCCTGTCACCTTCCAACGCCCCAGCCCCGACACTGCCAGGCTCAGAACGCTTCATGGTCTGGGTACCAGGGCCGTGACACCAGGACCAAGTGGTGCCAGCATAGTGGTGGCGCCCAGGGCACGCCGACAATCGTACAGACCCGGTGGGGCCTAGGGCACCTACCCATCACAGCGACGTGACATCTGGAGGACCACACCATGCACGACTTCGGCGGACGAACAGTTCTGATCACCGGCGCAAGCGGAGGCATCGGGGGCGCAACCGCACGCATGCTGGCGGCCCAGGGCGCTCAGGTGCTGGCCTGTGGACGCGACGAGAACGCCCTGGCTGCTCTCGCCGCCCAGACCGGCGCCACCACCTTACGCTTCGACGTCACCAAGGAGGACGAGGTCCGTGACGCCATTGAGGGACGGGACCTTGACGGCGTAGTCAACTGCGCCGGCTGGGGAGGCGCCATCGAGACGCCCCAGGAGGCTGACGTCGAGGTCTTCGACAAGGTCATGGCGATCAACGCCCGCAGCACGCTGCTGGTTACCAAGCACGCCTCGCGGCAGATGATCCGTCACGGCCGGGGCGGCTCCATCGTTAACGTATCCAGCCAGGCCAGCCTCGTGGGACTCACGGGACACATCGCCTACGGGTCCTCCAAGGCGGCGATGGACAACATGACCCGGGTCAGCGCGCTGGAGCTGGGCCGCTACAACATCCGTGTCAACAGCGTCAACCCTACCGTCGTGATGACCCCTATGTCCGCCTGGTACTGGGGGCGGCCCGAGGTCGAGGGCCCTTTCCTCGAGCAGATGCCGCTAGGACGATGGGCCACCGAGGACGACGTCGCCGGCCCCGTCGTCTTCCTCCTCAGCGACCAGGCGGCCATGATCACCGGGGTCTGCCTGCCCGTCGACGGAGGCTACACCAACAGGTGAGCACTCTGCCCTGATGCGGTGGTGTCGACCGACAGACGTCGGCCGGCACCACCCGTCACGCCAACAGCCAGCCGAGGTCAGCAAAGTACCAGCCTGTGCCATGCAGGGCTCTAGGACGTCACCCAGGCCGTGGACATACTCATGCCACCGACGGAGCGGCCGTCGACGACACAACGAGGTGACCCATGGATATCGGAATGCCCCGCAAGCTGGCCTTCGGCTTCCTCGCCATAGCCGTCTTCATGACAGGGGACGGATTTGAGCTGACCTTCCTGTCCCCCTACCTGGTTGACCAGGGGTTCACGTCGCCCCAGGCAAGCCTGGTCTTTACCTGCTACGGCTTCATGGCGGCGCTGGCCGGCTGGTCCTCAGGGGTCCTGGCCGAGATGTTCGGCGCCAAGCGCGTCATGATGATCGGCGGCACGTCGTGGCTGGCGCTGCACCTGGTGTTCGTGGGCATAGCCCTGCCACTGGGGTCCTACCCCCTGATCCTGTCGGTCTACGCGATCCGAGGCCTGTCCTACCCGCTGTTCATCTACTCCTTCGTGGTGCTTATCGCCCAGACCGTGGACACATCCAGACTCGCCTCAGCCATGGGGTGGTTCTGGACCTCTTACTCCATCGGTATCGGCGTGCTCGGGGCCTACCTGCCCAGCTGGATCGTGCCCGTCGTCGGGGAGTACCGCACCCTGTGGATCTCACTAGCCTGGGCGAGCGTAGGCACCGTCATCTGCCTCGTGCTGGTACCCACCTCCCCGCGGAACGCGAGCGCAGACCTGGACCGAGGCGCCAAGATACGCGAACTGGCACGCGGCGCCACGATCCTGGCCGAGAACCGGGAGATTGCCCTGGCGGCAGTGGTAAGGATCATCTGCAACCTCACGCTCTACGGGTTTCCCGTCATCATGCCGCTCTACCTGGCCACCGACGAGGACGGCGGAGGCGAGTGGATCACACAGCAGCAGTGGATGCGTGTCTGGGCGCTGATGTTCCTGGTGACCGTCTTTGGGAACGTGTTCTGGGGGATTATCGGCGACCGCTTTGGGTGGATGAGACAGATGCGCTGGTACGGATGCTGGTTCTGCGCCGCAGGTACCCTGGCCTTCTACTACATCCCCCAGCTCTTTGGTGGCAACCTCTGGCTCCTGTACGCCGCCGCCACGCTGTTGGGAATGGGCTTTACCGCTTTCGTTCCCATGGGCGCGATCTTCCCCGCTATCGCCCCGGAGCACCGTGGCGCGGCGATATCGGCACACAATCTGGCCTCAGGCCTGACCACCTTCTTCGGTCCTGCCATCGCCACTGCGCTGCTGCCCTTCGTCGGCTTCGGCGGAGTGTGCTGGGCCTACGCTCTGCTCTACCTGCTGGGCTCGCTCATCACGGTGTTCATCCGCCCGCCCCAGCCGGGCTTCACCCCCGAGGGACGTCGGCTGCCCGTGTCCCGCGAGGCCGCGAGCGCACCAACCGCCGCGTAAGCCCTATCCCGCGCCCTCCTGGACACGCGACCCCGCGGACCGCCACTGGTGGGTGGGCAGCAGCACGTCGGCTGCTGCCCACCCACCGGGCGCTGGAGGTGCGCCAGCCTAGCCGCCCGTTCCAGGGATGCCTACTACCAGCCCAGCCGACCTTATCCGTCAACGGCACCGTCGAGGACCCAGGACACTGAGCATGGAGCTCCTCCGTGCCGAGGGCCTAGGGCAGGTACCCAGCAGGACGCCACGGTCTTTCCCAGCCCAGGCGGGGCGACAGGCAACGCCAGGCCTAGCCCCGACGGCACAATCTGATCTCACTAGTCTCTGTGGAGCTAGGGGGACTCGAACCCCCGACCTTCTCATTGCGAACGAGACGCGCTACCAACTGCGCCATAGCCCCAAGTGCCCCATGATGGTAGCACCACTGCCGCACCCGACACCAACGCCACCTGTGGTGAGACCGCCCACCTAGTTGGACCTAGCTGGCTGGCCCTTCCTAAACTACCTGACTCACCGCCGCTACTCGCCTGCGGCACGGCGGCGCTCCAGGACTGCGTCCAGGTCGATCGGCTGGAAGTCCCGCTCCTCAAAGTCCGGCGCGGTAAAAGTCCTGACCCGGTGTGGACGTGCTGGCACTGGGACGGAGACGCCCGGCTCCACCACCGGCTCCTCGTAGGCACGTCGAGGAGCCCGAGCCGCAAGCGTGTAGGTGGGGGCAGGAACATGGACCGGGCGCCAGCCCTGGGGCGGAGTCGCTGTCGGGAGCTCAGCACGCCCTTTCCTCGCGCCTCCCCGGCTCGGCTCGTCCCGGCTCGCAGGCTGATCCGCGCCAGCCGTCGGGGGGTCGCCCGCAGTGACGACCCTACCCACCGAGCCCTCGTCCTTCACCTGGCCCACGGCCTCGACGTCGCCACCGCCACCGGCCTCAGGCGGTGCAGCAAGGCTCTCCTGCGGCGTCTGCGGCGGTCTTGCCCGGGGAGTCTCCACGCCGGGTCGACGAGTCGCGTCGTCGGCGTCTGCTGTCGCCGCACCCCACGCAGGTTCCGGGGAGACCGCTGCCGCACCGACCTCCTCGTCTGCCTCGCTCCGGAGCGAGGCAGACGAGCTCTCAGCCTGAGGTGATGTCCTCGACTGCGTCCGCACCTGGAACGACTCCTGGACGAACCTGGGGGCGACATGGACCGAAGGCTGGTCCTGCTCGGACAAAACGGCGTCGTCAAAGTCCGGTGCCGGGACGCGCGGCTGGGACTCAGGCTGCTGCTGTGTGCGCAAGGAGCGCTTGCTGGCCACGACCGGCACTGTGGGACGGCGTCCGGTCAGTCCTGTCAGCTCGCGCTCCAGCTCAGCGATCCGGTGCCGCTCGCGCCGATCGGCCTGCGCAGAGGCCACCGCCGCCCTCCGTCCCGCCACCATGGAGACCCCCATAAGCGCCGTCGGCACCAGGGCAGGCCACCAGGGCAGCACCGTCAGCGCCCCGACGACCCATGCCCCCAGGGAGACCCCCAGCAGGACACAGGCGACGACACCACGGTGGGCCGCCGCCGCCCGACGACGCTCCCGGGCCTGGGCGTGAGCCTTCCGGGCGCGCCCGAGCTCCCGCTCTGTGCGCAGGGCTCTCACGTTCCTTACCGCCGGCCTGTTCATCCCCTTGACCTCCGGTCGCCGTCGAAAGAGTTCCGCGTGCCCGCCACGCCCGCACGCACTGTCCGCAGCCGCCGTGGCTCCCGTGTCCAGGACCCGCAGCTCGGCGGAGTAGCGGTCCTGGATGTTGGACTGGCCGGTCATCTCACGACGCCGCACCAGGAACGGGAAAAGGTACACAGCGAGAACTGCGACGAGGGCAGCGAACGCCCAGACCTCAACTCCCACATCTCAACCGTATGTGCATCAACGCGCCCATCAACGGAGGAACACTCCGTGTCGTCGGTAAGTCTTCGGTAAGTCGTCGGTAAGTCGTCGGTAAGTCGCCGACCGCTCAGCGACAGGACATCCGGAATGTCCCACACTCACGCATGATCTTTTAACTCATAAACCACCCTTGCATCGAAAACCTCATGAGTCACAGGCGCCTCGCGTCTGCGCCCGCGCCTCCAGCCGAGCCACCATCCCTGCGCCACCAAGCTCCTCGGAAAGAACCGCAAAGGACACGTGGTCGGCCCAGTCCCCGTCTATATGCATAAAGGCACGACGCAGCCCCTCCTCACGCAGTCCCAGCGCACGGCACAGCGCAATACTGCGCCGGTTTCCCGGACGCACGTTGACCTCGACACGGTGCAGGCCTACCTGCGGTCCCAGCAGGTGATCCACGGCCATAGCGACGGCAAGACGCATCACTCCCCGCCCCTCGTAGGCAGAGGCGACCCAGTAGCCCACCTGGGCACTGCGCACAGACCCCCACTGGATCGGGTCGGCGCTTACCTGCCCCGCCAGCATCCCGTCCACCTCCAGGACGAAGGGCATAGCCTGTCCCTGCCGGGCGCGCCGTGCCTGCTGCCGCACATAGTCAGCGAACGTGGGCAGGTCCTGACGCGCCTGGGAAGGACATGTCGCCTCCCAGGGTGCCAGCCGCCCCGCCTCGGACAGGCGCAGCCGGAGCCACTCCTCCTCGTCGCCAGGCCGCAGCTCACGCAGGCACACTACGCCCGCGTCCCGTACCAGGCCCCGGGCAGTGACATCCTCCTGGCACAGGCGTACAGGCCACAGGTAACGAGAAGAGGCCACCGATCTGCGCCAGGGCAGGGCAGCCGCCCACGACCACCACCCCGCCCGGAGGTCCTCCGGACTGTGGCCCGGCTGCCTGCGTGTGAGAACCGGTCTACGCATAACCCTGACCATAGTCGGGCTGTACGTCCGGCCCTGTCAGGCGTCCAGAAGAAGACAGTGCAGGGTGTCCCCGACGACAACGGTGTGCGTGTCCTCCGGGACCACAGCGATCGCGTTCGCCCTGGCCAGCCCGCAGAGCCGCGTGGCCCCAGGCTGTGCCGTCGGCTCAGCACGGTAGCCGCGCGAGGGGGAGCCGACCAGGTGAACCGGGACGAACTCCCGCATCCCCGCCGGGGAGTGCCAGCCCGACGACACTGCGGCGGGAAGGGATCTACGGTACAGGCTGGCGTACCCGGCGACCTGGCGCACGACCGGACGAACAAAGGCCTCGAAGGCGATGAGTGCGCTGACCGGGTCCCCGGGCAGGCAGAAGACCGGAGTGCCCTCGACCGTCCCGAACCCCAGCTGCCTTCCCGGCACCATGGCCACCGAGTCGAAGCGGACGGTCCCAAGTGGCGCCAGGACCTCCTTGACGCAGTCACTCTGGCCCGCCGAGAGCCCGCCGGTGGTCACGATGAGGTCGGCCCGCACCAGCTGGTCCTCCAGGGTCTCTCGCACCGCACTCAGGTCATCGGGCACTGCCGCCACCCTGAAGGCCTGCCCGCCGGCCTCGGTCACGGCAGAGGCCAGGGCGGCGCCGTTGGCGTCACAGACCGCCTCGATCTCACGGACACGCGTCGGCTCAACCAGCTCGTCCCCGACCGGGACCACAACGACACGGGGGACGGGACGGACCCGCACCCGGCTCAGTCCCAGGCCGGCAAGAAGAGCAACCTGCCTGGCGCTGACCCTGGTGCCCTGGGTCAGCACCGTCGTCCCAGCCCCGACATCCTCGGCACGGTGGCGCACACCATGCCCCCCAGGCACGGCGCCGTAGACCGCGACACGGTCCGCACCACGGTCAGTCTGTGTCCACGGCACTACGGCATCGGCCCCTACAGGCATGACCGTCCCGGAGTCAACCAGGACCGCGCAGCCCGGCACCAGCCGACCAGAGCGCCCCTCCCCGGCCCGCACGGCGTCCACCACCCTGAGGGTGACGGGCTCCGCGAGGGAAGCGCCTGCCAGGTCGGCAGAGGCAACAGCGTAGCCGTCGGCTCCCGCCAGGTCGGCCGCAGGCAGGTCGGCCCCAGCCACGACGTCCTGGGCCAGCACGCACGTCACGGCGTCAGGAAGGGCGACATCCAGCGGCGCAGCCGCCTGGACGGTCTCAAGGCACGCGGCCAGGTGCTCGGCGACTGTTCTCATGACCCCAGGCTACCGCCCAGCCGCAGGAACCTCCCCGCAGCCCTCACCGGCAGCACCAGCACAAGCGGGGGCGAACCTTCGACCTGACCCGTCAGGAGATGCGGGACGACGCAGCACCAGCACAAGCGGGGGCGAACCAGCAACCTGGGCGCAGTCAGGAGACGGCAGAGGCGCGCAGAGAAAGAGAAGCTGTGGAGGACCCGTAGAGGCCCACAGACCACGGGCACGCGTGCCTCGCCCGCCCTCCGTACGCACTGGGTATGTACCTCGGTAAGGGAACCTGAGACAATGACGTCATGAGCGATGGCGCCCGCACCCTCCCTGACACCGGAGCCCTTACGACTGACGACGCCAAGGAGCGGCTGCGCGAGGTTCTCCGGGAGCGCCGCTCCTCCTTCCACCGTCATCCCACCCACGGTCACGGCCCCGGGTGCGAGGCGCTCACCGTCCACGCCCTCCAGGCCGTGGACGGCGCCCAGTGCGTAGCCGTCTTTGTCTCCGTGGGAGCCGAGCCCTGCACCCGGCTCCTGCTGGAGCGGCTGAGTGAGCAGGGGGTTGAGGTGCTGCTGCCCGTCCTGGGTCCACGCCTGGCCCGCTGCTGGGGTCGCTTCCGCGGCAACCACGACCTGGCTGAGCGCTCACCGGGACGCCCACCCGAACCTGGCGGGCAGACGCTGCCCGCACAGGCAGTAGCACAGGCGGAGGCGCTCATCGTCCCGGCCCTGGCGGTAGACAGCTCAGGGCACCGGCTGGGCCAGGGGGGCGGCTGGTACGACCGCATGCTGCCCCTACGCCGTGACGGCGCCCCTGCCTTCGCCGTCGTCCACCCCGACGAGCTGTTCACTGACCGCCTCCCGGTCGAGCCGCACGACCAGCGTGTTGACGCCGTCATCTGTGAGGAGCAGTGGTTCTTGCTGGAGGGGTCGCAGTTCTCCTCCAGCGGACCGCCCCCGGGCTGACTCCGTCCCGGTGTCCCCGCGCGCGTCGACCATATCGCCCCGGCACCCTGCCCGCCCGGGGCTCCCCGCTCAGGCCGGGCCAGGGCACCACAGACCAGGCTCGGTCCACCTCGTCAACAAGGACTACTGTCCTCAGACAGCTCACGATGAGGGGACAGGCACCATAGCCGCATGATCGCAGGTCGTCGCACACGTCAAGCCAGGTCCTCCTCCCCGCGCTCGCCACGGCCACAGCCCCGTACCCGAGCGCGGCGCCCCTCCCTCCTGCTGTGGCGGCACCGGCACCTGGTCGTAGCCGCCTGCCTGGCGGCCGCGGCGGTGGCGACGCTGAACGTGCTGCGCCCCGACCCGCCCTCGACCCAGGAGGTGCTGGTGGCCGCCAGGCAAGTCAGCGCCGGCACGGTCGTCACCAAGGACGACGTGGTCCGACGCAGCGTCCCCGCACAGGGGCTACCTGAGTCCGGCCTGGCCGGGGAGGAGGTGGTTGGCCAGCGCTCAGCCATCACCCTGGAGCCTGGGACCGTTCTTACGACCTCCATGACGAGCGCGGCCCTGACCCAGGGGCTCGATCCTGACCAGCGAGTCGTTCAGGTACCGGTCGGTGTCGGGGCAGAGCTGGCGGAGCCAGGGGCGCAGGTAGACGTCATCGACGCACGTGGCGATGCCACCAGCAGCACACAGGCTGCTGAGAATCCCTCCGAGGACGCCCCCTCCGTCCTGTCCAGCCCGGTACCCCTCCAGGGGGCAGAGTCAACCGTGCTGACGCGCAGGGCGCGAGTCCTCATGACCCAGCCGGGTGACGACAGCACCCCCTGGGGACCAGGGACGAAAGTCACACTTGTCACCATTGCTGTTTCCTCAGGTGACGCTACCCTGGTTGCCGCTGCGGCCACCACTGGAGCGCTCGGTATTGTCCTGAGTCCGTGAGCCGCTGTGGCCGCTTGTGGAGCGCGCCTGTTCCGTTCCCCCGATGGCGCACGATGGCTGAGATGCCAGCGCCGCTATGAAAGGACCAACATGATCAAGGGCTTCAGGGACTTTATCGCCCAGGGCAACGTCCTCGACCTCGCCGTCGCCGTCATCATCGGCGCTGCCTTCGCCCCTATCGTCGAGGCCGTCACCAACGTCATCATGGGCATTATCGGTGCCCTGGTGGGTCAGCCGAACTTCGACTCCGTCGGTGAGTTCTCCATCAACGGCTCTGACATGATCCAGCCCGGCACGATCGTCACCCAGCTCGTCAACTTCCTCCTGGTCGCCGCAGCCGTCTACTTCTGCATCGTCATGCCCATGAACAGGCTTAACGAGCGCCGCAGGAAGGCGGCCGAGGAGGCTGCCGAGCCGACCGACGTCGAGCTGCTCACCGAGATCCGCGACCTGCTCTCCCAGCAGCGGGGCTGACTCCCAGCCCTGTGGCAACCGGGACAGGTCGCCACAGACTTCTCAGCCGCAGGACCCTGGCCAGGACACTCACCACGTGCTCCGGCCAGGGTCCTGCGCACTGGGATGGACCGTGACAGGAGCAGGACGAGCCAGGAAGACGAGGCTGTGCAGTCAGTGCTCTCCTGCCCTGGGCAGCTCTGCACCCGACCCGCCCCAGCACCTGCCCAGCACCTGGTGGGGTGCTACCAGTGGGGTGGGACGTCACGCAGCAGACGGGCGTCGTTAGTGTTGTCACAGTCTGGGCTGACGACGCTGTCAGCCCTGTCAGCACCACCACTGCCACAGGTGCTGCCGGGAGCACTCTCGCCGCGGGTAGCCACGCTTCTCAAGGCCTCAGCGGTGGAGTCAGCCCGCGCCAGGTCCTCAGGCACCTCGCCACGGGCCACACGGTCCCGGTCCCCGGGAGACAGGACCACGACCCTCCGGTGCCTCCGAGGACTGCCTGAGGGGGCACTCACCGCGCCCGCCGCACCGCGTTGGTCAGGACAGCATCGATACCGGAACCGCGCCGACGCAGTGCCAGGGCGGCCCTAAGCTCCTCGATCTCCTCCTCCTCCCCGCGAGTCACGCCGTCGGAGCGGATCCAGGCCACCAGGTCGTCCAGCTGGTCGTCAGAGTAGGCCTGCAGCGGCAGTCCCTGGGCGATAGGCGGACGCTGAACGCGGTTGTCCCACGGCACCGCTGTGGGGTCGCTAGGCTCCGGCGCAGGAGCCGGAGGCGTCGCGCCCGGGGCGCGACCCGCAGCCACGGGCGCCTCCGGGGTCGCCGGGACAGGCGCGCCAGGCAGAGAGCCCCGGGAGGCCGCACCGGCAGAGCCCGAGGCTGCAGGCAGGGTCGGCTCCACGTCGTCAAGATGGTCGGGCAGGGTCTCCCCCGCAGGCACTGCCCGAGCCTCCTGGCGTGCCACCAGCTCGGCCAGTACCAGCTCCTCGACCCGGTCCGCCTCTGCCTCCGGGTCCACAAAGACCCCGACCGAGTAGGCAATGTGGACGCGCCAGCCCCGCTGCTCCAGCCGTTCCACCCGGTGCCGGTCACGGCGGCGCAGGCTCGGCTCGGCCACGTAGTCGGTGTCGTCGGTGAGTACCGCGACCAGGAGCTCGTCGGGGTAGTCCGGGTGACCGATCGCCAGGGGGATACGCACGCCCCCCTCCACCCCGTAGCGGGGGACCACGGACAGCCCCTTGCGCCACAGGTGCTCTGCCAGGTCCACCAGGAGGCGGTCCGGAACCCTGCCGGCAGAACCGCCGGGGACCGCCGCTGCCTCAGCGCGTGCCAGCACCTCACGCAGCAGCTGCGCTCCTGCGGACCGCAGACGCTCAGGATCGATATCGTCGGCCGCTAGGCACGAGACGACCTGAGTACGCCCCCGCGAGGCGCACAGAGCCTCTACCAGGCCAACCATCCCGTCGTGGTCGGAGATCGCCCCAAAGCTGTGGATAGTGCGGCCGTGAGGGGTCTTGGCGTAGCCGACGGTCACGATAACGTGGTCACGGCGCAGGGCACGAGCCCCGGAGAGGTCCACCACGACAAAGGGCTCGTCAGCACCGGGGGAGAAGAAGCGCTCCAGGGCCGGGGAACCCGCCACCGCCTGGGCCACCGCTGAGCGCACCGCGTCAGCGTGCAGGGTGTTGAGAGCGACGACGCCCAGGGACTCCTCAGGGCGAGTCAGAGCCCGGTCGATCACCAGGTCGACGACGCGGTCCACCTCCGCCGACACCGTCTCCACCGCGGTCTGCCCGGGAGCGGGCATGCCCCTGCCGTCCACGAGGTCAAGGCTGAGGGTCCCCTCCCCCGGTGGGGAGGGGATCGCGTCCACCGCACCCTGGTAGCCGTGGGAGGACAGGAAGGCGGCGATCCCGGCGTCCAGGGTGTTACGGAATGTGGGTAGGGTCACTGAGGGGAGCAGAGGGCCGAGCTCGCCAGCCATACCGCTGGAGGAGCGGCGCGGGTCCCCGACGACCAGGACCTGCTCAGCACGCACAAAGGTGGGCAGGACCTGGGACACCGGAAGGTGCCCGCTCGCGTCCATGACCACCAGGTCCACCACAGCCATCGGGTCCAGGACCTGCGGCACCAGCGTCGGCGGGATGATCCACACCGGCTTGGCCAACAGGGCTACCGGGTGAGCCGCCAGGATCTCACGCAGGGGCACGCCGTCGTCGCGGGCGAGCGCGATGTAGAGCGCCCGGGCGTCATCTTTGTCCGCCTCTACCGCAGCCCGCACCCGCCGTGCGTAGGCCTGGGCCACCGGCCCGGGCAGGGACTGCGACTGCGCGGCATCCAGGTCACGCAGCCGGGAGGACAGCTCTGCCAGCGCCCGAGCGTCCAGTCCACCTATGTCGGGGTCCTCACGCAGGATATAGGCCAGAACAGAGGCCCACCAGCAGTAGGTCAGCTCGCTGTCCAGCCGGTCCTCCTCGACCCCGCGCTGCGCCAGATCCTCGACGAAGGGTCCCAGGCCCAGCTTCTCCAGCTCAGCCCGGATGCGGTTGACCTCGGGAAGTCTCTGCGCCGTCAGGTCGTCGGCAGCCAGGGCGTTGACGTAGTCGACAAGCTCGTCCAGGGGGTAGTCGACCAGGACTGAGGTGTCCTGGGTACGCGCCAGGATCGGCTGGACCTCCTCCACGGCACGATGAGCCCTGGCTGCTGCGCGGGTCATCTCGTCCAGGCCGTGGGGCAGGCGCGGCCAGCCACCGTCAGGGTCGTAGCGACGCCAGGCCTCCCGACAGCGCTGGACCTTGACCAGCTCACCGTGGAGGTCGTTGACGACCCTCCCCGGCCTGACAAGGTCCTTGGCCTGCCTGGTAAAGCGACGGCGTCGGGCGCCGTCCATGGTGACGTGATGCTCCTCCCGCCACCGGCGTGTCGCCGTCGCCGCCACCATGTCCGCGGCAGAACGCTCAAAGACCTCCGGCACAAAGACGTCGAGAGACTCGCGCACGCCGTCCAGGACTCCGAGCTGGTCCATCCACTCCGACAGGGTCCCCGCCCGGGCCAGACCGGTTGACTGCGCTGTCTGCTCAACATGACGCTGCACGCCCGGCAGCAGCTCTCCCAGGGCGCGCAGGTGGACCAGCGCGTCAGTGGCCTCGTCCATGTCGCTGACGGCAATCCCGTTCCAGGCACTGGTGGCTACCTCGGGGGTGAAGACACCCAACGCGTGACCGCGGTGAAGAAGGCCTCGCGCGCGCTCCAGCCCCTCCTCGTCCAGGCGCTCCAGGAGGTCGGGACTGACACGCACCCGGGTGGTGGCCCGGGAGGAGCGACGGCCTGTCAGCTCTGCCAGCGTCTGCAGTGCCTCGAAGGCGGAGACCCCCCAGGGCTGGCGCGAGCGGTGAAGCGCCCCGACATAGCGGTCCAGCCGGGAGCGCACCTGCTGGAGGTGCTCGCGCATCTCAATGATGCCACCCACATCCAGCGCGGGAGGCTGGACCCCCAGCGCCTCCCGGATCGCCTCGCAGGCGTGCTGGCGCCAGGCCGGGTCCTCCGTGAGGTCGATGACCATAGACCCGGCCCCGGCCTCACGCATCGCAGCCGCTACCGCGTGGCCGTCAGCACCGGTCGCAGGGACGTGGACAACCGTGCGCCCCATCGCAGCGGCATCGGCAAACACGGCTGCCAGGGTGCCCGGGACGTCAGAGCCCGGCGGGGCCTCGACAAGAAGGTTCGCCCCTGTACCCACAGCCTCGACGACCGCCAGCTGCGCCGGGTCAAGGTCTCCCACGCCGCGCTCCGCCTCAGGGGCACGGTCTGTCAGGTCGAGATCAGGAAGGTCAACCTCCAAAGCGGTGCGGGCACCCTCGTCACCCGCGAGTGCCGCGACCAGGGCCGAGGTCCGCGAGCGCTCGACGACAGCGTCGAAGTCCTCTACCAGGGCCTGTCCCGGGTGGACGAAGGCACCCACGACAAGCCGCTCGTGGAACTCGAAGCCAGGAAGGTACTGGCGTCCCACGGCACCGATGCGTGCCAGGGCTGAGCGGGGGGTGAAGCCCTCCTCCGACAGGGCGGCCTGGGCGATCGCCTCCACGTCGGTGGCACAGTGGTAGCGGCGCAGCGCCCTGATAAGGACCGGGTTGACCTCGATACTCGGCTCCAGGGCCAGCGTGGCGTCCGCGGTGGCGCTGGCCAGGCGCACCGGGCGCAGGAGCACCGGGGCGTTGACCGTACGGACCCGGGGACCGTCCGACTCCTCGGGGAACATGAAGCCAGCGGCCGCCATCGCGGCCTGCGCCGCCTGCTCCGCGGCGATACGCGCTACCTGCGGGATCTGGACGGTACGGTCCTCCTCGATCCCATGGCCAGCCCCGGCCGCCGCTGCCCTCTCGTCAGCATTCGGGCCGCCGCCCTGCGCGAGAGAGCCGCTGGCACCAGCGGGCCCGCCGTCATTGTCCGGGGTGCCCGAGGCCGAGACAGTCTCGTTCCACGTCGCGACGCCGATGGCCAGGTAGACCGGCGCCACCCCGAACCTCCGGGCCAGGAGCTCCGTCCGGGAGGCAACCTCGCGCAGCGACTGGCGGGCGTCTCCTAGGGCAGCACGCTCGCGGATCAGGCTGGACAGCTGGGTGGTGCGTCCGGCGTAGAGCTGGGCCAGCCCCGAGGGGTGCGCTGCCGTGAGGTCAACGACACCGTCGACAACAGCGATGTCATCCAGGCTGGCCACACCCCCAAGATCCACCAGCTCGCTGCGCCAGGCCTCGAGAGCCGCCTCGATACGCTCGCGCCGCTGCCCGTCCTTCTCCGTGAGTGGGGGCTCGGGAACCGGGCGGGCCAGCTCGGGCAGGGCGTCGGGAACGTCCGGCTCCGCCACCGGGGGCGCGGAGGGAGCAGGCGGGGGTGCCCACCGGTGCGGCGCCCCCGCAGCCTCGCGTTCTTTCGCCCAGGAGGCGGCTTTACGCCGCTTGCGGCCGAAGGAGAACAACGAAGGTGTCATAGCGCCCAAGATAACGGGCCACCGCAGCGAGATCGTGGAGACTCGTCGGCGCGGGGGCGGCTGTCTTCCTGCACAGCCGCCCCATCCATGACACCGGCACAGGAGGGCGTGAGACCCCCTGACCCAGCGGAGCCCCTGCCGCCGGGCGGGTCCGAGGCAGCCCGAAACGGTATGGCACCCAACGGTCTTTCCAGACCGACGTGCAGAGCCACTCCGCGCAGTCTCCGTGCCCTCGGCGCGATTCGAACGCGCGACACCCGCTTTAGGAGAGCGGTGCTCTATCCCCTGAGCTACGAGGGCGTGCGCGCTAGCCTACCAGGAGCCAGGCCTAGTACGCAGCCGACAAGTGTGAGCCGCTGCCACGGCGGCGTCCCAGGAACGGCCGGGGCTCCGCCCGGCAGGAGCCCCAGCAGGAGCTCTGGGCAGTCCCGGGACACGACCGGCTCAGGCTCGTCCCCACGGCGTCGAGGTCCGCGACGGGATCTCGTCCCTGCTGCGCGAGGGAACCACCATCACAGGGCAGGAGGCGTGCGACAGCACGGCCTGGCTCGTCGAGCCCAGAAGCAGGCCGGAGAAGCCGCCGCGCCCTCGCGACCCCACCACGACCAGGTCCACAGCAGTGGAGAACTCCGCCATGAGCTCAGCCGGGTTGCCGTCCAGCGCGTGTCGGCGCACAACCACCTCGGAGCTCCCTTCCAGCGCCTCAGCAACCGCTCGGTCCAGCCCGGAACGGACATCGGCGAGGACCTGCTCCCGGTCAACGGCTGCAGGCAGCCAGGCCAGCGCGCCAGCGCCAGACGCCATAGGGACGGCAGCAATCGCCGTCAGCTCCGCTCCCCACGCCTCGGCCTCAGCTACCGCCCAGTGCAAGGCCTTGCGCGCCGAGGACGAGCCGTCAACTCCGACGACGATCCGCCGCACGGGAGTGTAGTCAGCCCCCTGGGTGCGCTGGGGCACGACCACGGTCGGGCAGTGCCCGTGAGCCGGCAGCGCCGAGGAGACGGTCCCCAGGAGCCGGTCCGCGAATCCTCCGCCCCCACGGGTTCCTACCACCGACAGCGTAGCCTCGTCGGAGAGGTCGACCAGGACTCCTGCCGGGTCACCAGTCTCCAGGGAAGAGGTCACCGTCACCCCTGTTCCCTGCGCCCTCGCGATGGCCTCGTCAACTACCGCCTGGGCGCCGGAGCGGATAGCCGAGTCGTCAAGCGCGGCATAACCGCCGTCAAGCGACGCTGTCGTAAAGGACGGCAGGGAGTAGGCACACAGGACGTGAACTCGCCACCCCTGGCGTGATGCCCTCGCCACCGCCCAGTCCACGGCGGTCAACGACTGCGGCGAGCCGTCAACTCCGACAAGAACAACACTGTCTCCAGCCATGGGTCCGTTCCCTTCCTCCGGGCAGGTCTGCGTCCTCAGCCATTTTGCCCTGAAACAACCTGTGGTGGTCAGCACACGCGCCGACACGGATCGTTTCCTGAAGGAGAACGCACCAGTCTCCCGGGGAGATCGGAGACACCGCTCGGGGGCGAGCACCGGTCTTTGCGGTGCCCGCCCCCGAAAGGCAGTGAACAATGTGCTGGGAGTCAGCCCAGGCGAATGTAGGTGGGAGAGCCCCAGATCTGGCGGTAGACCACACCGGTCCCTGGGTTGGCAGCCTCAATCAGCATGCCGTCACCAGCGTAGATAGCGACGTGGCCGGGCCAGTAGAGCAGGTCACCAGGCTGGGCCTCCGCGGCAGAGACCGCGTAACCCGAGGCCCCCTGAGCACCAGAGGTGCGGGGCAGGGAGATCCCCACCTGGGAGTAGACGTAGGAGGTGAAGCCAGAGCAGTCGAAGCCGGAGGGGCTGGAGCCACCCCACACGTAGGGGGTGCCCACGTACTGCATCGCGATAGCGACGACCGAGGAGGTGGAGGCAGCGCTCGGAGCGACGTCCGTGGTCGTGGTGGTGGTCTCAGTCGCGGGAGCGGAGACGCTCTCGGCAGTGGTCTCCTCGACCTGCTCCTGGGTAGCGACCGCCTCCTCGGTAACGACCTCCTCCTGCGGCTCGGTAACGGCCTCGGCCTCAGTGGCGACGGCGTCGGTGGCCTGCGTGGCCTCGACGACCTCAGGCTCGGGCTCCTCCACGACGGGAGCAACAGCCTGCACCTGGGTCGTGGCGTCCGTGGCCCACTGCACGTTGTCCGCGACAGTGACGGCGGCGTTGGTGGCGACGGCCTCGCGCGCAGAGGCAGCCAGAGCGCCGACACCGGAGGCCTCAAGGGAGCCCGCAGAGGAGCCGACCTCGGTAGCGGTGCCAGCAGCGGTGGCGCCAGAGGCGATCATGGTCAGCGCGAGTCCGGAGGTGGCTGCGACAGCAAGGCCGCGACGAGCAGTGGGAGCAAAGTCGTCCAGCGGGGTCAGGGCGCGGGTGGCCTTGCGATGACGTGCTGTGGTTCGTGAGGACATGTAGTGCTTTCTCCTGGATAGCCGACGAGGTGAGCTGTCGGGTTCGGACTGGAGACGCCCGGCCCGCAGGGCCTCCTGCGGGCTTCACCCCAAGGCCGACCGGGCGCCGCCCGGACAACCATGATTGGTTCCCCCGTTCCTGCCACGTTGTTGCTTCACTGACCTCGGACCGAGCGGCAGGACTAAGCCTCGTTCCGAGGTGTCACCAGGGGACCTTGTCAGGGGGTCGTCCCGGCGACGTCGAGAACGCTACATGACTTAGAGCCACGCCGTCACGGGAGGGTCACACACATTGGTGTGAACCCAAGCACGTGTCGACCACCGAAACTCCTTTCTCTGGGGCTTTTCGGGCAGTAACGCCCTTTTCGCCGCCGTAGCCTCCGCAGAAAGACGGCTCAGACCGAAGCAGGGTGAGAAAGACCGCACCTGCGGCCGGCTCCGGACAGCCGACCGCAGGCGTCGTGCAACAGGTAACGGGACAGCCTGAGGCTTCAGTACCGTCGGTAGTCCTCGGTGGCGCTCAGCGCTCCAGGAACAGGTGACGGGCGACGTCGTCAGGCAGGACGACAGGATCACCTGTCGGCCCGGTGATACGCACCCCACCTGCCGTGCGGCGCAGCCCCACCCGCGCCCCCACGACGAGGGCCGCGTCCTCCACGAGGGCCATGAGCTCGCCGTCGGCCTGGATAGGCTCTCCGACACGACGTATGACGGCAGACACCGTCTCGCTGCCTGCGGCACGGTGCGCGCCGATCTCGTCCTGCGCGGGGGCGGGGTGGCCGACCCCGCTCGGAGGGACGTGGTTGCCGAAGGGATCAGTTCTCACCTCGCCGAGGATCTGGGCCAGGCGCTCCTCGACCTGCTCGCTCATGACGTGCTCCCACCGGCAGGCCTCCTCGTGGACGAGCCTGCGGTCCAGTCCCACCACGTCCAGAAGCAGTCTTTCAGCAAGGCGGTGCTTTCGCATAACTTCCGTGGCTCGTCGGCGCCCCTCGTCGGTCAGCTCCAGGGACCGGTCCTGGGCAACTTTAATCAGGCCGTCACGCTCCATCCGGGCAACCGTCTGGGACACGGTCGGCCCCGAGTGGCCCAGCCGCTCCACGATGCGCGCCCGCAGCGGAGGAACGCCATCCTCCTCCAGCTCGTAGACGGTCTTGAGGTACATCTCGGTGGTGTCGATGAGATCGCTCATGAGCCTGGTCCTCCTGCCTGGCACGGGGTGAAATACAACAGCACGGCTCCCGGTCGAGGTCCGGGGAGGGGCCTCTGTCGGTCATGCGTCCTCTCACAGAATATGCACTGGCAGTCTCGGTTCCATCAGGCAGGCGCCCGCTCTGCCGGCTCACCTGTCCCACGGGGCCGGGCCGACGGGCAGCGCGCGCAGCCGACGCCGCCCTCAGCCGACCCCAGCCCGGCTAGTCCAGCCCCAGTATCGATCTGATCGGAGCCAAGGTGAAGTAGATCATGAAGAGCGCGCAAGCCACCCACATGAGCGGATGGACCTGCCTGGCCCGCCTTGTGGCGAGCTGGACCACTAGGTAGGTGATGAAGCCCGCACCGATACCGTTGGTGATGGAGTAGGAGAAGGGCATCATGATGATGGTGACAAAGGCGGGAAGCGCAGTCTGGGCGGACCGCCAGTCGATGTCAGTCACCTGCGTCATCATGAGGAACCCCACGATGACTAGTGCCGGGGTCGCCGCCTCGTAGGGAACCATGGAGACCACCGGGGCGAGGAACATGCTCAGCAGGAACATGCAGCCGGTAACGACCGCCGCCAGGCCGGTGCGCGCGCCTTCGCCCACGCCCGCCGCCGACTCCACGTAGGAGGTGTTGGAGGAGACCCCACCCACACCCCCGGCAACAGCAGCCAGGGAGTCCACCACGAGGATCTCGCGAGTCCGGGGCGGGTTGCCCTGCTCGTCCAGGAGCCCACCCTCGGCCCCGATAGCCACCATCGTGCCCATGGTGTCGAAGAAGTCGGCAAGCATGAGGGAGAAGACCAGCAGGACCACCGAGACGACCCCGACCTTCTCCAGGCTGCCCAGCAGGCTGAACTCGCCCAGCGTGGCCAGACTGGGCACCTGCACGGGGGACCCTGACAGGGTGGGGACCGACAACGACCAGCCAGTGAGGTTGACCGGGCCGCTGTCCGGGTCGTCGTTGTACGCCCCCAGGTGGAGGACGCCCTCAATGAGGGCGGCCGCGACCGTGGAGGAGATGATGCCGATTAGCAGGGCACCCCTGACCCTGCGCACGTGGAGGGCAGCCATGAGGAAGAGGCCCAGGAGGAAGACCAGGACCGGCCACCCCTGGAGGGAGCCTCCCAGCCCCAGCTCCAAAGGGGTGCCCCCGGGGCGCACCACCTTGGCGTCCACCAGTCCGATCAGAGCGATAAACAGGCCGATCCCCACTGAGATGGCGGTCTTGACATGGGCGGGCACCGCCCTGAACACCGCTTCGCGGAAGCCGGTGAGGACCAGGACAAGGATGATGACGCCCTCGATGACCACCAGGCCCATGGCGTCGGCGTAGGTCATCCCGTCCGTACCGACCAGCGTGTAGGCAATCATCGCGTTGATCCCCAGACCAGCGGCCAGAGCCATCGGGTAGTTGGCAACCACCCCCATGCAGATTGACATGAGCCCGGCCACCAGCGCGGTACCGGCAGCGATCTGCTGGGTGGTGCCCAGGGGCGGGACGCCCTCGTGCTCCGTGGAGAGGATAAGAGGGTTGAGAACCAGGATATAACTCATCGTGAAGAAGGTCACGATACCGCCGCGGACCTCCCGAGCCAGGGTCGACCCGCGATCGGTGACATGGAAGAAGCGGTCCAGGACGGGCAGGGCTGATGACGGTGTCGTCGAAGACTTCAGGGATGGTGTCGTGCTCACGTAGCCGGATTCTCCCACGTCCTCGCACCTAGGACGAACGCCGCGGGGAGTGCGCGAAGTGCTCACCGGAATCACGGTGGACCAGGACACCTGCCCCGTGCCTGCGCCCCTGCCCACCGCGACCTGCCCGGCACGACCCAGCGGCCGGGAGCGGTCTCAGTGCCTGGGCAGGACTGCCTCCAGGTCCTCCAGGGTCCAGGGTGCGGCAGGAGGGGCGTCACTGTCCCGCCCCGGCGCCTCCTGTCCCGCATCGTCCCCGCGAGCCGCAGGAGCCGCTAGGTCGGAAGCCAGGTCCATCACCGCGGCACGGGCTGAGGCCGCGCGGTCCTCCTCGGCGGGCTCCACCGGCTCCTCAGACTCCCCAGGCTTCTCGGCTACGTCACCAACCGCAGCCGGGCCTGCCGGAGGTGGGGACTGGTCCCCACCAGCATGCTCCGCACGACGGCCCTCACCGCCGTCGCGCACCTCCTCACCGTCCTCACCGTCGGGATCGGCAGCCTTCCGGGACCTCGGCTGCCAGGACGCTGGCACACTAGCAGCCTCCTCCCCGAGCACCGCTCGTAGTGCCCCTGTCAGGGGCGCAAAGAAGCCGTAGGCAGAGCAGGCCGTCATCCCGCCCGCGTCCCGGGAGCCAGAGGCGCCGGGGGCACCCAGGGCACGGCCGTACCATCGCAGGGCGGCACGGGCCACACCCTCGACGCCGCGGACCCGTCGGCTCCTTGGCCTCAGCGCCTCCAGCGCCAGGGCACCTCCCCCAGAGCCCGCCCCCTCGGCCGACCAGTCGGTATCACTGTCCGTCGACCCAGGCGCGCGACCTGCAGCCGCGAGGTCCTCGGGACGGAGCCGGTCAGCCCACGGGACCCAGGCCGGGGCGAGAAGCGCCTCCTCCCCGGGCAGCAGCCCCACCTCACAGACCGTCGCTGTACGGCTGCGCGGCGGACGGCTGAGCGTCACCGCCCAGCGCCAGCCCCGGTACCCGGGCATGGCACAGTCAAACAGGTGGGTGACCAGACGCTCGGCGTCGTAGGAGGCAGCGACGTGGTCCCCCACAGCATCGGCCGCAGCCACCTCCGCCAGCGCGCGACGGGCCAGGTCAACCGCCGCAGCAGAGCTCAGGGGCTTGTCCCTGGCCGCCTGCGCCTGCACTGACGCCACAGGAAGCGCCCCCGGGCGCGGAATCGTGTCAGGTACGGTCTCGGTCACGCCGTCCAGTGTAGAGGCAGCGGCACGGCGCGGGCCGCCACTCGCGCTAGGTACCTGTCCCCCTCACTCCTGCCCCACCGACACGATCCGGTGGACGGCCGCCGTCAGCTCGGTCTCCCGGTCGAGGTCACGCAGACGCACCCTCCCCGGCTCCACCGCAACTACACGTGCCCGCCGCTCCTGCACCGAGCCGTCAGCGCCCGCCAGCCTCAGCCGCAGCACCGCCCGCGAGGACCGCGCCTCGCGCAGGAGGCCCAGGACATGGCCCGGGTCAGCGGCCGATGCCGATGCGTCACCGGTACGCGCTCTGCGGCGCTGCTCCTCCTGCCCCGCCCGGAGCCTGCCCACCGCGGCGGCGAGGTCCCTGTCACCCGGCCCCCGACGCCGTACGGCCTGCTGGGAGTAGTCGCGACCCGGTCGAGCCGGGTCCACCGCCGCAGTCGGCCGCTCAGCGTCCAGCGCTGTCAGGACAAGGCGTCCGGAGCCGTCCTCCAGGGCGGGAGCCACGCCTGCCTCGCGCAGGGCTCGAAGGACGCGGGCGGAGGGGGAGGAGGAGGCCAGGACCCCGGGAGCCAGCTCGTCAAGACCGAGGTCTGCCAGCCGGGGGTCGCTCACTAGCCCCGCCGCCACCGCGGGGTCGGCCACCCTCAGGACGCTGGACACGGGGCGCACCCGCACCGCGCCGTGGTGGCGGGCAGCGTCACGGACCATCGCCTCCAGGGCGCTGGGCACCGGGACAGGGCTGAAGTCCTCCAGGGCGGACAGCAGCTGCGGGGCAGTGGCGCCGGCGTCAAGGGCGCCCTGTACCGACTCGGGGGTGAACCGCACGGTCAGCGCCCCGCCGCGCGACTCCGTCCGGCTGGCCAGCTCCAGGAGGTGAGCCAACCGTGGTTCCGGACGCCCCGGGACCACCGCCGTCAGGTCCGACTGGAGCAGAAGGGTGCTCACGGCGTCGGGGAGGTCCTGGGCCAGGGCCTCCTCCAGCACGGTCAGGAGCCCCGCAGCCTTCTGGGCGGACCGGTCCCCCGCCACCAGCCAGCGCCCGAGGGCACGCCCGCTGCGGGACAAGGCGCCGGCCCCTGTCAGTCCCAGCATCTCCATCTCCGCCAGGACCGCGCTCACGGCCTCAGCCGACACCGCCCACCGGGGCCGGCTGAAGTCCAGGACGGCACGCACCAGGTCGGCAGAGGGCGCCGCCCCCTCCGGCAGGTCGAGCAGGACCCCCAGGACCCGCCGACGCAGCCGACGCGCCCAGCCCGCCTCCAAGTCAGTGCCCAGGACCGGCCTGGGCGCCCCGCCCCCGTCCCGGGTGCCCACCAGCCACGGTGTGCGCGCGCTGTCCACCCAGCCCGCGGCCAGCGGCGCCCAGCGCGCAGCAGCCGGGTCCTCCTGCCAGCTGGAGGCCACGCGTGAGGGGAGCCACGACGTTCCGGTCTCGTCCAGCCCCAGCAGGTCCGCGCTGGCGGCAACCTCAATAACAGTGGCGGCCTGCGCCGCGTCCAGCTCCAGGGACTGCGCGGTACGGCCTAGGGCACGCACCCCTACCCCACCGCTACGCAGGACCGGCGCCGGATCGCGCTGCCACTGCCGCAGCAGCAGGCCGACGAGGCGGACCATCTCCTCCGCACGAAAAGAGGACTCCGAGGCGACGGCACCCGCCTCGACCACCGTCAGGGCGTCCAGGTCCGGGGAGCGGGGCGCCTCACGGGCCAGCCGCCCCCCGCGCAGGGCCAGCCCCACTTCACGGGGCAGGACCAGCCGGGTCCCCCCTCGGGGATCGTGCCCACGCTCCAGCCACCCCCGTACCAGGAGGGGGTCGGCCGCCGGGATCTCACCCCCGGCGCCCAGGACCCCCGACGCAGGCCCCCAGGCCAGGGCCGCCAGGAGGGAGACACTGTCCCGGGGCAGCACCACGGCCGCCTCACCACCCACCGGCTCCCTGGGCGCCTGCCCCGGCAGCGTCGTACCTACGGGGACCTCACCGCCGTCAGCCGCGTACCTGTCAAGCACCTCCAGGGGCGGCGGCAGGACGTCAGGAAGCGTGGCAGCCGGGGGTCCCAGCCCGAAGGGAGTGGGACCCACTGCCTCAACCAGGCCTGTCACCGGCCTGCCCCCGACGACGAGCCCCAGGCGCTCTAGGCGCCGCAGCGCACTGCTAGCCTCATCGGACCCCAGGCCCAGGGCCTGGCCAGGGTCGCCGACAACCTCCCGGGCACCCGGATCCGCCAGTACCACGACAGCCTCCGCCAGGGCCAGGGTGGGCGCGTCCAGACCTGTCAGGGCCGCCTCCACGCTAGGGCGGGCGGCGGCGCGGGCCGCGAGCGCGCTGAAGGAGGTCGAGGGCGGGGAGACCAGGTCCGGCCGCGCCCGCAGGAACGAGGCCACCTCGCGGTCAGGCAGGGCAGCCAGGTAGGCAGCGAGGTCCTGGTGGGAGGCGTCGGGGCTCACCTGTCCCAGCTTACGCCACTGCGGACGCCGAGACAGCCAGCGGCACCGGCCCCGCCCCCGTCCCGGTACCGCCGCGCGGGCAGCCAGGTGGACAGCCGGGGCTGTGCTGGGATACTTCCGTACATGCCCGCCTCCGAGGGACCCCTCATCGTCCAGTCCGACAAGACCGTACTGCTGGAGACGTCGCACCCTGACGCCCCGCAGGCCCGTCAAGCCGTCGCTCCCTTTGCCGAGCTCGAACGCGCCCCTGAGCACGTGCACACCTACCGGATCACCCCCCTGGCACTGTGGAACGCCCGCGCGGCCGGGCTGGACGCCGAGACGGTGGTACACGCGCTCGTCACCTACTCACGCTTTCCCGTGCCCCACTCCCTGCTCAGCGAGCTCGCGGAGACCATGGGCCGCTACGGGCGCCTCCAGCTGCTCACGGACCCGGCACACGGCCTGGTCCTGCACGCCCTGGACGTCCCCGTGCTCGAGGAAGTGCTGCGCTCCCGGCGCACAGCGGGCATGCTGGGTCAGCGCCTAGGGAAGGAGGACGTCGTCGTCCACCCCTCGGAACGGGGCCACCTCAAGCAGGTACTCATCCGGCTGGGCTGGCCTGCCGAGGACCTGGCAGGCTACGTAGACGGCGAGGCCCACCCCGTCAGCCTGCGCGAGTCCAGCCAGGAGGAGGTGGACGCCCGGGTACCGGGGGCCTTCCGTCTGCGCCCCTACCAGAAGGAGGCGGTCGAGGCCTTCTGGGCAGGCGGCTCGGGCGTGGTGGTCCTACCCTGCGGAGCGGGCAAGACGCTCGTGGGGGCGGCGACCATGGCCCGCAGCTCGACGACGGCCCTCGTCCTGGTGACCAACGCGGTCTCAGCACGCCAGTGGAAGGAGGAGCTAGTCCGCTTCACCTCCCTGGAGGAGGACGAGATCGGGGAGTACTCGGGGGCACGCAAGCAGGTCCGGCCGGTGACCGTGGCGACCTACCAGGTGCTGACCACCCGCCGTAAGGGCGTCTACCCGCACCTGAACCTGCTGGACTCCCATGACTGGGGCCTGGTCGTCTACGACGAGGTGCATCTGCTCCCCGCACCGGTCTTCCGCATGACAGCGGACCTCCAGGCCCGGCGCAGGCTCGGGCTGACCGCCACCCTGGTCCGCGAGGACGGGCGGGAGGAGGAGGTGTTCAGCCTCATTGGCCCCAAGCGCTACGACGCCCCGTGGAAGGACCTGGAGACCCAGGGCTGGATCGCCCCGGCCGTGTGCACCGAGGTACGTCTGGCCCTCACCGCCGGGGAGCGCATGGCCTACGCCACCGCCGAGCCACGGGACCGTTACCGCCTGGCCTCCTGCGCCCCGGCCAAGATAGAGGTCGTGGAGAGGCTGCTGGACCGCCACCCCGGGGAGCAGGCGCTGGTGATCGGCCAGTACGTGGACCAGCTCCGCGAGCTGGCCGATCACCTAGGGGCGCCCCTCGTCACCGGGGACACCACGGTGCGCCAGCGCCAGCGCCTCTACAACGCCTTCCGCGCCGGGGAGGTGGAGCGGCTCGTGGTGTCCAAGGTGGCCAACTTCTCCATCGACCTGCCCGGCGCCAGCGTGGCCGTCCAGGTCTCGGGAACCTTCGGCTCGCGGCAGGAGGAGGCCCAGAGGCTGGGGCGGATCGTGCGCCCCAAGGAGGACGGGCGCCAGGCGCACTTCTACACCGTGGTCACCCGGGACACGGCGGACCAGGAGACCGCAGCCCACCGGCAGCGCTTCCTGGCTGAGCAGGGCTACGCCTACGAGGTCGTGGACGCCGAGGATCTCCTGTAGTCCCCTGCTGGCCCCTCCGGCCTTTCTGACTACAGGTTCCCCCGCCGGTGCGGACCCGCCCGTGGTGGCGAGCCGCACCGCACGACCCCCGGCACCGCACGACGACCCCGCTCCCACCCCTCGGCTGCCTCCGTGCTCCCCCTGACCTCACCGGCCGGGGGCACTCCCCCGGGCCTGCCCCACCAGGGAGACGGCCAGCGCCCGGCCAAAGGCCCGGATGACAGGATCCGCCTCCTGCGCCTGGCGCTGGGCGCGCTCCCCGGCAGCCACCGCCCACCGGGGCATGTCATCCTGGTCCATCGTGCTCGCCCCCGCAACGCCCTGGCTGCGCAGCAGGCTGCGCGCCTGCCAGTAGCCGACCCGCTGGGGCGAGGACTCCGGGTGGTGCTGGAGAGCCAGGAGCCCTCCGACCCGCCACGCCTGGAGGGGGCACTGAGCCGAGGAGGCCAGGAGGACCGCGTCGTCGGGGAGCCTCACGACGGCGTCGTCGTGAGAGACGATGGCGGGCAGGCACCTGTCATGCCACGCGGGCAGGCCCAGGTCGGCAGCCTGGCGCGCGGCAGCCTCGGCAGCCGGGCCGAGCAGCGGGTCCTCCCGTGCCGCCCGGGTCAGGTGGAGGTCCACGACACCGCCCTCCCTGCCGTGCGGGGAGGGCACCGCCGTCTGGCCTCCCAGGGCCTCGGCGGCCACCTGGGCACCCAGGCAGACGGCCACTGTGGGCAGGCCCTCGTGGACAGCGTGCCGCAGGAGGCGACGCAGGTCCGCAAGCCACGGGCAGGTGTCGTCGTCGTGGGCGCTCATGGCCCCGCCCAGGACGACCAGGGCGTCGTCGACCTGCTCCACAGCAGGCACCTCCTGCCCGCGCCACAGCCTGACCGTGCGCAGCCCGACCCCCTCGGCGCGCAGCCACTCCCCCAGCCGCCCCAGCGGGGCACGCTCCTCGGGCTGGATCACGGTGACCGTCAGGCAGGCCGACGAGGGAGGCGGGGTCGTGTGCGGGGAAGCCACGGAGGCTGCGCTGCCACCCGGGACCTGGGAGGAGCCGGAGCCCTCCGGACGCCGGGGCTGGAACCCTCCCGTGTCCAGGAGGTGCGTGCTCGTCGTCTCGTGCATGCCGGTCATGCTAGCCACCACCCTGCCGGTGGCACGGCCCGACCGCGCCTGCCGCCTTGGGCGAAACCGAGTGAGACGGCTTGCCCTGCACCCGCGTGGCAGCAAGCATGGCCCCGATGCCGCACACACTTCCATCCCCCGCCCGAGCCCTCACCCTGCTGACCGCCTGCGGCCTCCTCCTGGCGGGGGGCCTGGCTGTGCCCGCCAGCGCCCTGACCGCCCCCGCAGCCGACCTGGCGGGTACACGAGCCGCGCTGTCTGCACTGCCTGCACTGCCCGGGCTGCCCGCCTACGACACGGGCTACCCACTCTCCTCCGACGCCTCAGGCTCCCCAACGATCCTGACCAGCCACGTCACCGACGAGCTGGGGATCCTGGACCGCTCAGCCGCCGAGGACGTGGTCGCCCGCATGGCCTCCGACTACGGGGTCGGGCTGTGGGTGCTGACCGTCTCCGACTCCGGCAGGAGCGCGGCGGACCTCGCCAGCGCAGTCCTGGAGGAGTCCGGGCTGGGCGAGGATGCAGCCGTCCTGGTCGTCAACATCCCCAGCGACAACCCGTCAGCGCGCACCTACAGCTTCCAGACGACGGCAGCCACCTCCCGGATCTCCGACTCCCAGCTCGACCGTATCGACGATGCACTCCGACAGGCCCTGAGCAAGCAGCGCTACGACGCCGCCGTCGCCTCCATTCCGGAGAGCATGGGTGCATCCGGCTCGGTCAGCCCGGCCGTCGTGTCCCTGGGCGTGGGGGCACTCGCGGTGGGCGGTGGCGCCGCAGCCTGGGCTGCCGTGCGCAGGAGACGCAGGAGCCCGGGCGCGGCGAGCGCCACGAGCGCGGGGACCAGGGGCGAGGGGCAGCCTGACGCCCTGTCGCTTGAGGAGCTGCGGGTCCGGGCCGGCAGCGCCCTGGTAGACGCCGACGACACCGTACGCTCTGCGGCCGAGGAGCTGTCCTACGCCCAGGCGCAGTTCGGGCTGTCCGCGACAGACGCCTTTACCGCTGCCCTGGACCGGGCGCGTGAGCACGTGGCCCGGTCCTTCGAGCTGCGCCAGCGCCTTGACGACGAGATCCCCGAGACCGAGGCGCAGCAGCGCCAGATGAGCACCGAGATCCTCGGGCGCTGTGAGGCCGCGGTGGAGGAGATCCGCGTCCAGGCGGAGGCCTTCAGCCAGCGCCGGGGGATCGAGGCAAGCCTGCCGACCTCTATCGCGGAGACCACGCAGAGGGCCGACGAGACCGAGCAGTCCATCACTGTGGCCGAGAGCCTGCTGGTGACTCTGCACGCCGCCTACCCACAGCCCTCCCTCTCCAGCGTCTCCCAGGCTCCGGAGCAGGCCCGCAGGCTCCTGGCGGCTGGCCGCACCGCCCTGGAGCAGGCCCGTAGCAGCGTCGAGCAGGGGCAGAATGTGGCAGCCGTCGAGCAGGTGCGCATTGCCCAGGGGGCCATCGCCCAGGCGGGCGACCTGGCAGCACAGGTGACTACAGCGCGGGAACGTCTCCAGGGAGCGGGCAAGGCCCTGGAGGCGGCTATCGCCTCAATCTCCTCTGACCTGGTGGACGCGCAGCGGCTTGCCGACGCGGTACCCGAGGCGACCCTGCGCCCCCTGGTGGACGACGCGCAGGCAGCGGTCGAGGAGGGGCGGGCCGCCAGCGGGCCCACCCCGTCAGCAGACCCGCTGGCGGCACTCGACCACCTGGAACGGGCAGAGGCCGCCATCGACGCCGCCCTGGCGTCGGCACGGGAGCAGGAGGAGAACATCTCACGCGCACGGGCCTCGGTCGGCTCCCGCCTGAGTCGGCTGGGCTCCCAGGTGGAGGCAGTGACCGCCTACATCACCACCCACCGGGGCGTGGTGGGTGCCTCGGCGCGCACCGCCCTGAGCGAGGCCTCCAGGCACGCCAGCGCCGCCTCAGCGGTACAGGAGGCAGACCCGGTGGCAGCCCTGGCCGAGGTTGCCGCCGGTGAGCCTCTTGTCGCCCAGGCCCAGGCACTGGCGGAGGCTGACGTGAGAGGTGGCAGCGGTCCCAGCGGCTCGTTCGGCGGGCCTGGCGCTGACGCCCTGGGCGCCCTGGTCCTAGGCGGCATCCTGTTCGGCGGAGGCTCAGGACCCCGCAGGTACGGGGGGTGGGGCGCACCCGGTCCCCGCCCCGGCGCAGGCTTCGGCGGGGGCGGAGGCTTTCGAGGTCGCGGCGGAGGCTTCGGCGGGGGCAGCGGCTCCCGTGGCCGGGGCGGCGGCTTCTGATCCGTCTACCCGCGGCACCCCGCACAGCTGGACGCCACCACGCCACCATCATGCCCTGAGCGATCAGGGCGCCGTACCACCCACCTGGTGCACCGACGACCTGGAAGCATCAGCCCCACCACCGTGCTGCGGACCTGTGCCGCCGCGCACCGACAGAAGGACTTGCACCCATGGCTGAGAAGCAGTCGATCCTGGGACGTGTCGCCCAGTTGACCCGTGCCAACATCAATGCGCTCCTGGACCGAGCCGAGGACCCGGAGAAGATGCTCAACCAGCTCGTACGCGACTACTCCACCTCGATCGCCGAGGCACGTGAGGCCGTCGCGCAGACCGTGGGCAACTTGCGCCTGGCGGAGAAGGACCACGAGGCCGACCTGGCCGAGGCCCGGGACTGGGGCGGCAAGGCCCTGGCCGCCTCACGCAAGGCGGACCAGCTGCGCGCCGCAGGGGACGCCGCCGGGGCCGACAAGTGGGACTCCCTGGCCAAGGTCGCCCTGACTAAGCAGATCAACGCCGAGAACGAGGCCAAGGCGGCTGAGCCTCTCATCGCCTCGCAGCGCCAGGTCGTCGACCAGCTCAAGAACGGGCTGCAGCAGATGGAGCTGAGGCTCAGCGAGCTCCAGTCCCGGCGGGACCAGCTGCTCGCCCGGCAGAAGACCGCCGAGGCCCAGGTCAAGGTCCACGGGGCGATCCAGTCGATCAACGTCCTGGACCCCACCAGCGAGCTGGCCCGTTACGAGGACCAGGTGCGCCGGGTCGAGGCCCAGGCGGCAGGGCAGGCGGAGCTGGCCGGGTCCTCTCTGGAGTCCCAGTTCGCCGAGCTGGAGGCCTCGGGTACCAGCATGGAGGCAGAGGCCCGCTTGGCCGCCCTCAAGACCGGCCAGGGCACGGCGCTCCCCTCCGCTACTACGTCCCCCGCGCAGATCACAGAGGGTGACGAGGCCCGGCTCGACGCCGCCTTCCAGGAGCTCAAGGCGCAGACCCGCCCGGGCGAGGACGACTCCTCCTACTGACCACCTACTGACCACGCTGAGCTCCTGGCGGGGCTGCACCCACCTCAGCTGCAGCGCCGACGACACAAACCGGGACAAAGTAGGAGCGGGCTGGCAGAACCACTGCGGCAGAGGGCGGGCACCGGCTGCGTTGACACCGTGTTGACACCGCATTCCTGGAACGCACCACTACCATGACCCCATGACCGTCTCTACCTATCTTTTCGTCGACGGGGAGAACCTCGACGCCACCTTGGGAATGAGTGTCCTGGGACGTCGACCCGACCCGGACGAGCGCCCTCGGTGGGACCGTGTGCTCGCCTACTGCGACCACCTGTCGAGCACCGAGGGCGAGGAGGGCGCCCGCGCCCTGTTCTTCCTTAACGCCACCTCAGGCCACATGCCTATGGGCTTTATCCAGGCCCTGCTGGCCATGGACTACCGCCCGGTACCGCTGGCAGGATCGGGCCTGCCCGAGGAGAAGGTCGTCGACATCGGTATCCAGCGGACCCTGGACGCCCTGGCCGCACAGGTCGAGGCGGGCCAGGACATCCAGGTCCTCCTCGGCTCCCACGACGGCGACTACATCCCCCAGGTCGAGAGGCTCCTGGACGCCGGAGCCCGCGTCGGGGTCCTGTGCTTCCGGGAGTTCCTCAACGCCCACCTCGCGGCACTGGAGGCCCGGGGCCTGACTATCCACGACCTGGAGAGCGACGTGGACGCCTTCACCATCGCCCTGCCGCGGGTACGCATCATCCCCCTGGCCGACTTCGACCCCGTGAAGTTCCTCTGACCCTGCCGGGCACCGCCGTGCGGCGTCCCCAGCCGCTCGGCGGCCTCCCCGGCCCATTCGCAGCCCCCTCCGGTGCAGCACTCACACTGATAACATTCAGTAGTCACCCAGGACCGAGGGGGAAGGTGTTGCTCATGGAGCGTTCCCAGCAGTCTCGCACCGAAGCTCATCTGCTCGTCGTCGACGACGAGCCGAATATCCGTGACCTACTTGCCTCATCGCTACGTTTCGCCGGCTTTGAGGTCTCCGTGGCCGGCGACGGCAACGGTGCGCTGAAGAATGTGGAGAAGGGCGATCCGGACCTGGTCGTCCTGGACGTCATGCTCCCCGACATGGACGGCTTCACGGTCGCTCGCCGCCTGCGCGAGCGCGACGTCACGACCCCGATCCTGTTCCTCACTGCCCGCGACGACATGGCGGACAAGGTGCAAGGGCTGACCGTCGGCGGGGACGACTACGTGACCAAGCCCTTCGGCCTGGAGGAGGTCATCGCCCGCATACGCGCCATCCTCAGGCGCACGCACGCCACCGAGAACGAGGACGACGGAGTGGTCCACGTCGCGGACCTGGTCCTGGACGAGGACGCGCACGAGGTCCACCGCTCCGGCGTCGAGGTCGACCTCTCCCCCACCGAGTTCAAGCTGCTGCGCTACCTCATGCTCAACGCCGGTCGCGTGGTATCCAAGGCTCAGATCCTCGACCACGTCTGGGAGTACGACTGGAACGGCGACGCGGCCATTGTCGAGTCCTACATCTCCTACCTGCGCCGCAAGGTGGACCAGATCACAGGCCGGGACGGTCAGCCCGTGGTCCCCCTCATCCAGACTCGTCGCGGCGTGGGCTACATGCTGCGTGAGCCCAAGAGCGAGTAATGGGGGCGCGCACACGCGCCTGGACCTCACGGCCGGTCAGCAAGCAGCACCGCCCCGTCAAACGCGGTCGGTGGCACCCGATCACGGCCATCCAGCGGCCGGTCCAGGCGCAGCCCCTGAGGACTCGGCTCGCTGTCATGATCACCGTCCTGCTCGCTCTGGGCCTGGTGATCATCTCCTTCGTGGTCAGCCTCGTGCTGCGCGACCAGATGCTGGGACAGATCGACGACCAGCTCCGCAGCACGGCTGAGGTCTTCGGCAGCCAGGCGATCAGGGGCCCCGGCGTCGAGAGCCTGCCCTCCACCTACTACGTCGAGACGAAGCGCGAGAACGGCCAGGACGACGGTCCGTGGATCGACCCCAGGACGGCAGCCGACTACGGCACCCCCCGGCTCGGAGACGCCCTGGACTTTCAGACGACCCTCGCCCACGAGGGTCGTCCGCGGCTGGTCACTGTGGAGTCGGAGCAGCCCGCCCGCCAGTGGCGGGTCATCATCATGCTGCTGAGCGACGACAACACCGGGGAGTACGTCGGCGTAGCCGCCATCGCGCTCCCCCTCAAGGACGTCACCAGTACCCTGGAGCGCACCAACCTGGTGGTGCTCTTCTCCGACATCATCATCATCTTCCTGGGCACTCTGACCGCGACCTACCTGGTACGCCGCTCCTTCCGCTCGCTGCGCCAGATCGAGGGCGTGGCGGGACGGATCGCCCAGGGGGACCTCTCCGCCCGCATCCTGGTGACTGAGCCTCCCACGACGGAGGTGGGCTCCCTGCAGCGGGCGCTCAACACGATGCTCTCCCAGAACGAGCACGCCTTCTCCGTGCAGGTCGTGGCCCAGGAGCGCATGACACGCTTCATCTCCGACGCCTCCCACGAGCTGCGCACCCCGCTGGCCGCCATTCGAGGCTACGGAGAACTCTATCGAATGGGCGGTGTCTCGCCAGAAAAGACGAGCGAGGTCATGGGGCGTATCGAGGACGAGTCCAACCGCATGGGACGGTTGGTGGACGACCTCCTCCAGCTGGCACGCATGGACGAGGGTCGGCAGATGGACATGACCGAGGTGGACCTCACCGGGCTGGCCAGTGCCGCCCTGTCCGACATGGCCGTCCTCGCCCCCAACCGGGACTGTGCTCTCGTCCCGCTTGACCCTGAGGCGGAGGCGGCGGGCAAGGACGCCCCCTCGGTGACGGTGGTGGGAGACAAGGACCGACTGAGCCAGGTGCTGACCAACCTCCTGGGCAACGTGGTACGCCATACTCCCGACGGGACACCGGTGGAGATCGCGGTGGGGACAGGCCCCGCTTCCAGGGTCGGCACCGACACCACAGACCACCAGGTGGCCGTCGTCGAGGTCCGTGACCACGGGGGCGGGGTCCCTCCCGACGAGGCGGAGAAGGTCTTCCAGCGCTTCTACCGCTCCGACTCCTCACGCAACCGTGAGACAGGGGGCTCCGGCCTGGGGCTGTCAATTGTGCTGGGCATCGTGGAGCGCCACCGCGGCACCGTACAGATGCTCCAGACGCCCGGGGGCGGAGCGACGGTCCACATCGAGCTGCCGCTACCTGCTGCCGCCACCTGACAGCGCTCCGGGGCGCACGCAGCCTCCGGCTCCGGCAGGAGGACAGGCTGCCCGGCTAGCCGCTCCGGTCACCTAGGCCGCACAAGAGGCAGCACGAAGCAGGTTCTTGGAGGGTAGGCACAAGGACGTGGCGGGAGAGACACGTTCTTTCTTCGACTTCCTTCAGCGGGTAGTCCTACGATGGCAGCCATCCTTTACCCGATCCTGGAGACAGACCGATGGGCGTCACCGACGCGCCGCAGTGGCTTCTTCCCGCCTTCGTCCGCAGCCTGCGGGCGCTAGGCGCCACGGCTTCCGCCGAGCAGGTCCGCTCCCGAGGCGAGCACCTCATTGAGCAGTGGTCCACCCCGGACCGCCGCTTTCACAACCTCCGCCACCTCATCGACATGCTGGCACGCGTCGACGAGCTGGCCGACGAGTCCCACAGCCCTGATGTCATGCGGGTCGCCACCTGGTACCACGGCTGCGTGTTCTCCACCGGCGCGGGGGAGCCCAGGCAGCACAACGGAGGCGAGAACGAGGAAGCCTCCGCCGAGGTGGCTGTCCGCGACCTGAGCGACCTCGGCGTCCCGGAGGCGACGACAGCCCGCGTCGGGGACCTGATCCGCAACCTCACGGGGCACAGGCTGGACACCGACGACATGGACGCGGCAGCTCTGGCGGACGCGGACCTGGGTGCGCTCGCGGTGGACCCGCAGACCTACAAGGAGTACCTGAGGCTGCTGCGCGAGGAGTACGCCCACGTCCCCCTGGCCAGCTACCTTGAGACCCGCCTGGTGATCGTGGGTAGGCTCCTGGAACGTGAGAAGCTCTTCCACTCACCCCTAGGCGAGCACTGGGAGCGACCCGCCCGGCAGAACCTCAAGGCAGAGAGGCAGCGGCTGACGGAGAAGCTCGCCAGACTCACTCCAGACGAGGCAGGGCAGCACACCGAGTGCTGTCCCTGGCAGGCAGAGCCTGCGTCACGCCGCGTGCCCCGGTCCTCTGACTGCTCCTCCTCCAGCCTGGCCGAGGAGCCCGACGACCCCCGCCCGTCTCATGACCGCAGCGCTGCCCTAGCCGGTGCTAGTACCCCGACAGACGAGAGCGTCGCGGTACAGCCGCCCTCCCCGCCCCTGGGCGCCGGGGACACGAGCACCGTCGCGGAAGCGGAATCAGTTACCCCGCATCCTTCCTTGACTCCCCCTGTGGCGACCTCCTCCGCGACAGCGGCGTCTGCCTCCTCCCCCCGGACACCTGCCACCGGGGTTCCCCGCCCTGTTCCCCCGGCAGCAGACGGGAGACCGGTCCGGCCGACAGCCAGGAGCGCGGAGGAGGACCCGGCGCTGAGCACCTCCATGGAGTCCTGCGCCGAGGACCTCGACCTTCTCCTGGCAGCCCCGCGCTCCCGCCACTTTGGACAGGCCGGGCCCACCGCGGGCCGGGGCGCCCAGGCAGAGGCGGCCCGTCTCCGTCTCACCGAGAGGCTCAGAGAGAAGGCACAGGAGGCCAGGCAGCTGCGCGAGGCACGCACCGGCGATCCTGCAACCGGCTCGGGCAGAGCGGCGGCGACAGGGAGCAGGAACACAGTCCTGGAGGAGCCCGGCCCCCTCCACGCGGACTAGCGGACACGACCCACGGCGCAGACCAGCCGACCGCTGGCTGCTCCGTTACCTCCCGGCACCACAGGTGAGCAGGACGCAAGGGCTGTCCACAGGGACGGCTAGCCTCTGGAACGGCAGTGCGTCCCGGTCCCTAGGCTGGAGGCCACGCCGCAAGGCACTACCTACCAGACTGACGAAAGGGCCCTGTCATGCCTGCCTTCTCTGTTGACACCAGCGTCATTGCTGATACCGCCGCGCGGGCACGCAGCCGTATCGCCACCATCCAGACCGAGGTTGACGGGATGCAGGCCGACATCGGCGCGCTGGAGAACGTGTGGGCCGGGTCCGCCTCAGCCTCAATGGCCGTGTGCGCGCAGGAGTGGCGACTCACCCAGCTCCAGGTCCAGACCACTCTGGAGAGTATCAGCCTGGCCCTGGACCAGGCCGCGACCTCCTATGACGCCGAGTCAGCCAACATCGGACGGTTCGGGCACGCCTAAGAGCGCTCTGGCTGGCAGGGGTGCGCCTGCCACCGTACAAGTGGTGGGCCGCCCCTTCCATACGGAGGGGCGGCCCACCACATGCTTGGTGACCAGGCCAAGTCGGCTCAGCGGCTCACTGACCCGGCCCAAGCTGCTGGCAGCAGATCAGTACATGCCGCCCATCTCGTCACCGCCACCGTTGGCCGGAGCAGCCGGGGGCTCCGGCTTGTCCGCCACAACGGCCTCAGTGGTGAGGAACAGGCCGGCGATGGAGGCCGCGTTCTGCAGCGCGGAGCGGGTCACCTTCACCGGGTCAGCAATACCGGCCTCCAGCAGGTTGATGTACTCGCCGGTCGCGGCGTTGAGCCCCTCACCGGTAGGCAGGCCGCGCACGCGGTCCACCACGACGCCACCCTCAAAGCCGGCGTTGACAGCAATCTGCTTGAGCGGGGCCTCCACAGCCACCTTGACGATCGCCGCACCAGTGGCCTCGTCGTTGCTCAGGTCCAGGGACTCCAGGGCCTGGGCTGCAGACTGGAGAAGGGCCACACCACCACCGGCGACGATTCCCTCCTCGACCGCGGCCTTGGCGTTGCGCACGGCGTCCTCGATGCGGTGCTTGCGCTCCTTGAGCTCTACCTCGGTGGCGGCACCAGACTTCAGCACGGCCACACCGCCCGCCAGCTTGGCCAGGCGCTCAGAGAGCTTCTCACGGTCGTAGTCGGAGTCGGAGTTCTCGATCTCCATGCGGATCTGGGAGGTACGGGCGTCAATCGCGTCCTTGTCCCCGGCACCGTCCACGATGGTGGTCTCGTCCTTGGTGACGACCACCTTGCGGGCCTGGCCCAGGTCCTCCAGGGTGGCGTTCTCCAGCTTCAGGCCGACCGTCTCGGAGATGACGGTGCCGCCGGTGAGGATCGCCATGTCCTGCAGCATCGCCTTGCGGCGGTCCCCGAAGCCGGGGGCCTTGACCGCTACGGACTTGAAGGTGCCGCGGATGCGGTTGACCACCAGGGTGGCCAGGGCCTCGGCCTCGACGTCCTCAGCGATGATCGCCAGCGGCTTGCCCGCCTGCATGACCTTCTCCAGGAGGGGAAGCAGGTCCTTGACGTTGGAGATCTTGGACTCCACCAGCAGGACGTAGGCGTCCTCCAGGACGGCCTCCTGACGGTCGGCGTCGGTGACGAAGTAGGGCGAGATGTAGCCGCGGTCGAACCGCATACCCTCGGTGACCTCAAGCTCCAGGCCGAAGGTGTTGGACTCCTCGACGGTCACGACGCCCTCGTGGCCCACCTTCTCCAGGGCCTCGGCGATCAGCTCGCCGATCTGCTCGTCAGCAGCGGAGATGGAGGCGGTAGCGGCGATCTCCTCCTGGGTCTCGACGTCCTTGGCGTCAGCCAGCAGGCGCTCGACAACGACCTCCACGGCCTTGTCGATGCCGCGACGCAGGGCGATCGGGTTGGCGCCGGCGGCCACGTTACGCAGACCCTCGCGCACCAGGGCCTGAGCCAGGACGGTGGCGGTGGTAGTGCCGTCACCGGCGACGTCGTCGGTCTTCTTGGCGACCTCCTTGACCAGCTCGGCACCGATCTTCTCGTAGGCGTCCTCCAGCTCGATCTCCTTGGCGATGGTCACGCCGTCGTTGGTGATCGTGGGAGCGCCCCACTTCTTGTCGAGGACCACGTTGCGGCCCTTGGGGCCGAGAGTGACCTTGACGGTGTCAGCCAGGGTGTTCAGGCCGCGCTCCATGCCGCGGCGGGCCTCCTCGTCGAAGGCGATGATCTTGGACATTAGGTCTCCTCCACTGCGTGGTGGGTGCGGCCGGCCCGCGCCCGCGACGGACGGACCAGTCCCAGGCGTTCACGTCACGCCCGGCACCGACCCTCACGGCCCAGCCATGTGCGTTGTCACTCGAAGGCTCCGAGTGCTAACCGCAATGCTGGCACTCTCGGGTCTTGAGTGCAAGACACTCAGATCTGACGTCTCCAGGAATCCTCCGACGGCGAAGCGGCCCCGCCATCTCATTCTCCCCCGGCCTGGGACTGCCCAGGGGCTGGCCCGCCCAGGCGCACCCAGCCCCTGGGCCACCTGCCCCGTGGGATACCAGCCCCGCTCACGCCCCAGCAGCCAGCACCACCAACGCCGAGGTCCAGGCCAGGGGAGCAGGCCCCGCCGGGGAGCCGTCAGCCAGGACCTTCTCCGGAAGCGCCCCCACCCGGGTGCGGTGGGACTCCAGCCACCCAAGAAGCCGCGGCCCCTCCTCCATGCCCAGCACGACACCTGACCACGCCAGCAGGGCCGTCTGCGGGGTCCAGGACACACCGTCCCTGCGCCACGACGACCCGGGAGCCACGCCCCCGGCAGGCCGCGACATCCGCGCTACGGCATCCTGCCTCACCCCGCGCGCACCGGCCAGCTCCGTGGTGAAGGGCGGCAGGACAAAGACGACTGCCGCGTCGACGTCGTCCTGGCGCACGTGCCTGCCCCATCCAGGGGCAAAGCCGCGTTCCACCGCCTGGCGCACCGTGGCGACCCGCTCCTCCAGCCTCTCCGGGTCGGCCCCCAGGTCCGCTCCCGCCCGGGCGAGCCCCAGCGCAGCCTCCAGGCCCAGCAGTACCGGCGCGGCCGTGCCCAGGGTCAGGACGGACTCGGGCACCTCCCAGTAGTCCGGGCTGGCCGCAGGGAGGTGGGAGGCGGTGTCCGTAAGCCACAGGAGCCGGGATGTCGTACGGGCCAGGCAGTGCCCCAGAGCCGTCTCCAGGTCGGCCACGGAGACGCCGTCAGCCAGCATGCGCCCCACGGCCCACATGAGCCAGCCCACGCCATCGGTCTGGCGGGGACGCTGGTCAGGTGGCCTCCCGCTGAGGGTGTAGCGCGCCTCCAAGGCTCCCGTCTCGTCCTGCCAGGAGGCCAGGCGCCCCAGTACGCCGAGGGCCTCCTGGTACAGGCCGACACTGCTGAGGGCCGCTGCGCAGAAGGAGGCGTCCCGGGGCCACACGTAGCGCCAGCCTCCCACCGGCGCGGCGGCCACGGCACCGACGGGGAAGTCCAGCACGCCGCCTGCCTCGCCGTCGTCCACGAGCGTCGGGCCGGTCAGGGCCAGGAGGTCGTCGAGCGCCTCCCGGGCCAGCGACCCCCACCTCCCGTGCGGCAACCGCGCCCCCTGCTGCCGCAGGGCCGCGCGCTGCGCCAGCTCGTCACGCTGCTGCGGGTCCATACCCCAGGGAGCCGGGTCGGCCGGGAGCCGGGTCCCCGGCAGGTAGTCCACGCTCTCCCCGGGGGCCAGCACCTGGAGGGCGCCGTGCGCCCCGACGACCACACCCTCACTCAAGGCCTCGGGAGCAGGCCTCAGCGCAGCACGTAGCCGAGGGGCGCCCCACGTCCCGCCAGCAGCCAGCGACACGGCCCCGGCAGCGGCAAGGAGGCCGCGGCGGCCGGGACGTGCCGCCAGGGTCACTCCTGAAAGTCCTCGCGCAAGATGATGACGATGGGGTTGGACGAGGCGCTGGCGGCGTCCTCGACGACGTTGTCGATACCGAGCTGCTCACCTACGGCCTCTGCCGTGTCACGGTCCTCGGGGCTGGCGTAGTAGACAGTCGTGTCGGCAGGCTCAGACCCCTGGTAGATGCCTTCCGGAACCGTGACCGACACGAAGCCGACGTTGGTGAGGCGGTCACCACTGCGCCCCGCCAGGCCGCTGGTCGTCGTCCCGTTGTAGACAGTGACTCCCAGCGTGTAGTCCACCGAGGCGTCGGTGGGGGCCTGCGTGGGATCGTCCGTGGCCTCCTGTGAGGCACCGGGGTCCTGGGTCTCCTGGTCAGCCTCGTCGCTGCTTGGGGCCTGGTCGTCTCCGGCGTCGGCCGGGCCCGAGGCCACTGCGGCACCACCTGTAGAGTCCCCGTCCCCGCTGCGCTGCCCGAGCAGAGTCACCACGCCCCAGGCCAGGGCCGGGACGACGATGATAACGGCAAGCAGGGGCACCCAGCCCCGCCAGCGAGGTGCCTGCGCCCGGTGCACCCCGACGGGGACGGGGGCGTCGTCCTCACTGACGTCGAACTCGTCCTCCGGGTAGTTGTACTCGCTCACACTCCCAAGATACCGACCCTGACTCCGATCGTGGGGACCAACAAGCCCCGTCCCGACGTCCAGCCCTGGTCGCGTGCGGGCACTGTCCTGGCTAGGCTTCAGGGGTGAGTTCCGCCAAGCCTCTGTCCGAGCTCGTTGACGCCTCGTGGGCACGCGCCCTGGCCCCGGTGGAGCCCACGGTTCACCAGATCGGGGCCAGGCTGCGCGAGGAGGTCGCCTCAGGACATGGCTACCTGCCCGCTGGCACCGATGTCCTGCGCGCCTTTACCTACCCCATGGAGCAGGTCAAGGTCCTCATCGTGGGCCAGGACCCCTACCCGACCCCGGGGCACCCGGTGGGGCTGAGCTTCTCCGTGGCGCCCGGGGTGCGGCCTCCACGCAGCCTGGAGAACATCTTCCGTGAGCTGGTCTCCGACCTGGGTGTGCCCCAGCCGGGCTCGGGGGACCTGACCCCGTGGTGCGAGCAAGGGGTCATGCTTCTCAACCGGGTCCTGACCGTGCGTCCGGGCGCCCCGGCCTCGCACAAGGGCTGGGGCTGGGAGACCGTCACCCAGCGGGCTATCGAGGCCCTGGTGGAGCGCGGCGGCCCGCTGGTGGCGATCCTGTGGGGGCGCCCGGCCCAGTCCCTGACCCCCATGCTGGGGGACACCCCCGTCATCGCCTCACCCCACCCCTCGCCGCTGTCCGCCTCGCGAGGGTTCTTCGGCTCACGCCCCTTCAGCCGGGCCAACGAGATCCTGGTGTCCCTGGGGGCGCAGCCCGTGGACTGGCGCCTGCCCTGATCCGGAAGGACCGGGGCCGGGCGGGGCAACCCCGCAGTGCCGCTAGTGCCACTAGTGCCGCTGCCACGGCGGCACGCCTTGGCGACAAGCCTCACGTGATGATAGCGTGACGCTGGTTGCGGAAGCATATAGACCCAGATTAGAGCCAGCTGTCGCAGGCACGTTCAGACGGCACGAAAGGTCGTGGTTCCATGGCGGACCTGTCCATCAGCCCAGACACGCTCAACAGCGCAGCGAGCAAGGCCGATGCCGCATCAGGAGAGCTGAGCGGCGCAGACTTCCCGGAGGTCTCCGGCCTGGACCGCTCAACCGGCCTGGTCAGCCAGGCGGTCAGCGCGCTGTCCTCACGGACCACGAGCACGGCCACAGGCCTGACCAACATCGCGTCGAGCCTGCGCCGGGCAGGGGCCGACTTTGTCGAGGTCGACGAGGCCAGCGCCCAGGGCGCACGGCAGCTCGAGGGAGAGCCGTACTGATGTCGCTGGACGTCAAGGTCCTCGTCCTCCCGGAGACGGCCTTCACCCTCGCGTCGAGCCTGAGCACGGCAGCGACCACGGTCGGCGACGCCGAGGCCACCGTGACGTCGGCCCGCAGCCTGATCCAGTCGGAGAACACCGGTCTGACCGCGACAGCGGCGGAGACCAGTCTGGGCACGCAGAGCACCACGATCAACACGCTCAGCTCGGAGACCTCCTCGCTGTCCACGGCGGTGAACGCCTTCGCCCAGACCATGTCCTCAATCAAGACTCGGCTGGACGACGCCCGGGCGCGGGCCTCGGAGGCCGGGCTGGTGGTCTCAGGCGACCTGATCCTGGAGCCGGAGGCCTCGGACCCGGACTACGAGGAGAAGCAGAAGACCTACAGCGAGCTGGATGAGGACCTCTCTGTCATCAGGCAGGACGAGTCCACCGCCCACGACGACCTGCAGGCGGCCTGCCAGGAGGTCTCGGGGGTCGAGCCGGAAGGCCCTGGCGGGGCGGCCGGGGCGGCCGCGACGGCGAACACCGCCTACGGCTGGGCCAGTCGCGGTGTCACGGTGGCCCGCTGGGCGGAGGTGCACCGCCGGGGGACGTTCGCGCCCGCGACTTCCCCCACGGGCCTTCTGTCCACGCTCTGGCAGAAGACCAAGCTGGAGAACTGGGTCTCCAAGGCAGCGCACCAGAAGCCCGCCGTGCCCGGCAACTGGAGGACGCAGCCCTACTGGAGGCTGGGCACCACCGCCATGAAGTGGTTCGGGAGGGCCTCCGGCGCGGTCAGCGGTGGCCTTGGCGGCCTCGAGCAGTACCAGAAGGACTCCGCCAACCCCAGCATGGGTGAGGGAGAGAAGATTGCCCGGGCAGGGACCCAGGCCGTCGCGCAGGGGGCCGGGGGATACTATGGCGCCGCAATTGGCGCCCAGGTCGGGGCAACGATTGGCGCCCTGGGCGGGCCGCTCGGCATTGCCGCTGGAACGGTTATTGGCGGAGCCATTGGCGGATTCATGGGGTCCAAGGCTGGCAAGACAGTAGCCGATGCCGCCAACAAGGTGATTAGTAAACTGTTCCATTAGGAAGGGTAAACCCCATGAGCGAGAACACCCTGGTCGGAATCGGGTGCCTTGGCTTCCTGGGCATACCAACTCTGGTGTTCTGGGCGCTGGCCATGTTCACCGACACCCAGGCAGGCCGGTTCTACGACTCCCTGTCCGACGTCAAAAACGGCACCGCCTTCTTCGCCCCAGTTGGCGGCCTGGCCTTCACTATCATTGGTATAGTCATGCTGTCCGAACCGCTGTTCCCCGGCGCGGAGAACGCCCGCATCGCCGCCTCAATATTCGCAGGACTCCTCCTGATCCTCGGACTCGTCTTCCGGTTCCCGATCCCCCTGCCCCGGTGGATGTACCCCCAGTGGCACGCCGAGCGCCGCCTGGAACGCCGCCGCGCCGCCCTGGCCGCAGCCAGCAGCAGTACCACCAGCAGCGCCAATAAGGACCCGCAGCCACCAGCAACCATTCCAGCACCCCCTCAACAGACGGACCCAGCACAGGAGCCACCAAGCCGCTCTCCCGGCGAAGGACAAACCGCATGAGCGACACAGCATGGCTTACCATTGGGTTATTTCTGGGAGTGATCACTCTGGTGTTCTGGGCGCTGGCCATGTTCACCGACACCCAGGCAGGCGAGCTCTACGACTCCCTGTCCGACGTCAGGAACGGCACCGCCTTCTGCCTGCCCGCCATAGGCCTGGCCTTCACTATCGGCTGCGCCGCACTGCTGTCCGAGCCGCTGTTCCCCGACGCGGAGAACGCCCGCATCGCCGCCTCAGCAGTCGCAGGCCTCCTCCTGATCCTCGGAGCCGTCTTCCGGTTCCCGATCCCCCTGCCCCGGTGGATGTACCCCCAGTGGCACGCCGCACGCCGCCTGGAACGCCGCCGCGCCGCCCTGGCCGCAGCCAGCAGCAGCACCACCAGCAGCGCCAACAGGACCCCCGCCTCGACCAGCAGCCCTCCTGAGGAGCCCCGATGACCGAGCCAACCCTCTACGGACCGCTCACCACCACGTTCCGCGGACACCTCACCGCTGTGACGGCCCCCTCCAGCTGGCAGGTCGTGGACGCCGACTTCCCCGACCTGGGTGTGGCCCCGGTCAACGCCAGCAACGAGGACGGGATCGACCTGGTGTGCACCGCCTCAGAGCCTTCCGCCCCAGGGTTCGTGGACAGCTGCGTCATCACCACCGTCCGCCTGCCCGAGGACATGCCGGAGGAGGAGTGGTTCCGCACGAGCACCGCCCAGGTCATGGAAACCATCGCGGGCGTGCGGATGATCGACCTCCTCGGCTGGCGGTCGCGCAGCGGCTCGGCGGGCCTGCTGCGCCTGGGCGTCTACATCGACACCAGCGACCGCTCCCTGACCTTCTACCAGTGCAGCTGGGTCGAGACGCACAGGTACGGCAGGCTGCGACGCGGCGTCACCGCGACCTTCACCTGCCCCACCAGCACCAGCCCGGTCACCGTCCCCTTCTTCTCCACCATGTCTGAGACCCTGGAGGTGCACTGATGGCGCGGCTCAGGACGGACACGCCCAACCCTGTGGCGATCCTCTCCGACCAGGAGTGGCTGACGGTCGAGGCGCTCTGCCAGGGCGACCCCGTCCCTGAGGACCGTCTCGCCCGGAGGCTGCGCAAGGCCGGGATCATCGACGACGTGGGCCTCACCCAGGCCGCCGCCCCCGCCTTCCAGGGGCGGGCCACCGCGAGCCGCTACCTGGAGGTGGTCCGCCTGGGTCCGCGCGAGGGGGTGCGCCAGGTCCTGGCCTGGATCGGCCCCTCCCGGACAACCATGATGAAGAGCCTGACAGACGGCCTGCACGTCTACGGGCTGGACGCCTGCGAGGTCCCCTCCGCCTTCGCCGAGTTCCTTGACTTCCACCCACGCCCCCTCGTCGAGGCGGAGCCCGTGGTGGTGCCCGCGCCCGAGGCCACTGGGCTGCTGAGCGAGGGCGGGGACCTCTCGCCCTTGGCCAGCATCTTCACCAGGGTCGGCAAGCGACTGCGATCGGGCTCGTACCCAGGGGCTGCCGGTGATACCACGCCGCTGATCGAGGGCCTGGTCAACCAGACGTGGTCGATCTCCATCATCACGGCCAGCGTGCGGGTCCCAGGCGTCCTGGACTGGCAGGTGGACTCCAGTCTCCACACGTTCTCCGTCCCCGAGTGCCTCTACGAGTTCTACCCCCGCTCGCTGGCTCAGGCTGCCGGGCGCAGCCCAGGCAGCGGGGGCGACCCCGACGACCTCATCATGGATCCCACCACCGCCATGATCGCCTGGCTGCGCGCCGTCCCCTGGTTCTTTGCCTGACCCGGCGCCCGCAGCGGGCACCGTGACGACATCCCCGGCGGGAGCGAGCGGCCACCCTCGCCCCCGCCCCACGGCCTGTGACCCGCTTCCACATACCAACGGCTCCACACCCCGACGACATCCGCCGTGTGCTGTAGACTATATGTGCCGACAGGCTTCGTCTTCCAGGGCCTTACCGCCTCCCCAGCAGCCCTGGGAGCCCCAGGAGCCGCCGTGGGCACTCACGCGACCAAGGAGGGTACCGTGCCCGAGCCCCGCGACCAGCCTGACCCCCGTCCCGACCCCACCGACGCGCCCAGCCTGCCCACCCTGGTCGACACCCGCTCCGTCCGTCTGCACGCCACCGCCTCCGACTGGCGCGAGGCTATCCGGGAAGCCGGTGACGCCCTGGTCGCGGCCGGGGCCTGCGCCTCCTCCTACACCGAGGCCATGATCCGCTCCGTGGAGGAGCACGGCCCCTACATCGTGCTGTCACCCGGCCTGGCACTGCCTCACGCGCGCCCCGACAACTCTGTGACCCGCACCGCCCTGTCCTACGTGCGCCTGACGTCCCCAGTCGCCTTCGGCCACGAGACCAACGACCCCGTCCGCGTCGTCATGGCCCTGGCCGCCGCTGACGGCACCGCGCACCTGAGGGCGCTGGCGGACCTGGCTACTGTCCTGGCCGATCCGCAGCGCCGTCACCGGCTGGACAACGCCAGCACCCCCGAGGAGGTCCTCGACGCCCTGCGGCCACCGCAGGCCCGCCCGCCCGCTGGCAGGAGCACCGAGGCCGCCGGGGGCACGGACAGTCCCGAGGGCGCCGACGGCGAGGGGGACCCGGGAACCGCCGAGGGCACCGCAGACGCAAGCAGCAGCACAGGCAGCACCGACAGCACTGAGACCACCGTCGCCTCCACGGGACTGGTTCTCACCGTGTGCGGCAACGGCCTGGGCACCAGCCTGTTCCTGAAGAACACCCTGGAGCAGGTGCTCGACACCTGGGGCTGGCTGCCCTACCTGCGGGTCGAGGCCACTGACACGATCTCTGCCAGGGGCAGGGCCAAGGATGCCGACCTGCTCCTGACCTCCGGGGCCATCGCCCAGGCCCTGGGCGACCCCGGAACACCGGTCGAGGTCATCGAGGACTTCACCTCCCTCACCGAGGTCGACGCCGCGCTGCGCCGCACCTACGCCGTGTGATCCGGCCCGCCGACCGGGCTGCCGCCCGTCCCGCCATCCACCGGATCATCCACTGAGCCATGCACCCAGCCCATCCACCGAGCCACTGACACGACCGGGAGGCTACCGTGTCACTCCTTGCCACTATCGCCCAGTTCGTCGTCAACGAGATCCTCAGCGTCCCAGCCTTCCTCATCGGCTTCATCACCGCCGTCGGCCTGATCGCCCTGCGCCGAGGCGTCGGCACGGTGCTGGGAGGCGCCACCAAGGCCGTGCTCGGCTTCCTGCTGGTCAGCGCCGGGGCGGGCCTGGTCACCGCCTCGCTGGAGCCCCTGGGGACCATGATCCAGGGCAGCCTGGGGACCCGGGGCGTCGTCCCCACCAACGAGGCGATCGCGGGCATCGCCCAGGAGCAGTACGGCACCCAGGTCTCCTGGCTGATGATCCTCGGCTTCGTGGTAGCCCTGCTCCTGGCTCGCCTGACCCCGCTGCACTACGTCTTCCTCACCGGCCACCACATCCTGTTCATGGCCACCCTCATCACCATCGTCATGGCCTCTGCGGGCATGTCGGGGCCGGTCGTCGTTGCCCTGGGAGCCCTGCTCCTGGGAGTCCTCATGGTGTCCCTGCCCGCCCTGGCGCACCCGTGGACCAGGCGGGTCACCGGGGACGACTCCATCGCCATCGGCCACTTCGGCACCCTGGGCTACATCGCGGCAGGAGCCGTGGGGCGGCTGGCCGACCCCCGGGGGCGCTCCCGCTCCACCGAGGACCTCAAGGTGCCGGAGTCCCTGCGCTTCCTGCGGGACTCCATGGTGTCCACCGCCCTGTCCATGGTGGTCATGTACCTGGTCCTGGCCGTGACCTACCTGGTACGGCGTGGTAGCGACACCGCCTTCACTGCCTTCGCGGACGGGGCCACAGACGTCGGCAACTACCTCATGCAGGCGGTGACCCAGGGCCTCCAGTTCGGTGTCGCCGTCGCCGTCATCCTGTTCGGGGTCCGCACGATCCTGGGCGAGCTCGTCCCCGCCTTCCAGGGGATCGCGCAGGCCGTGGTCCCCGGGGCCATCCCGGCGCTGGACGCCCCGATCGTGTTCCCCTACGCCCAAAACGCCGTCCTCATCGGGTTCATCTCCTCCTTCGCCGGGGGGCTGGTCGGACTGCTGGTCCTGGGGACCTGGCTGGGACCCGCCCTCGGCCTGGCACTCATCCTGCCCGGGCTCGTCCCCCACTTCTTCACCGGGGGCGCGGCGGGCGTCTACGGCAACGCCACCGGCGGACGCCGGGGAGCGATAGCAGGCGGGTTCGTCAACGGCCTGCTGGTGACCTTCCTCCCCGCGCTGCTGCTGCGGGTCCTGGGAACGCTGGAGACGGCTACCACCACCTTCGGTGACACCGACTTCGGCTGGTTCGGCCTGCTCATCGGGTACGGCGCCCGGGCTGGCGCCACAGCGGGAAGCCTGGTGCTCGCCCTGGTGGCCGCAGGCCTCCTGACGGCAGCCGTCGTGGTGCAGCGTCGGGTGGTGGAGCCCGGCTGGGACCCTGCCCCGGCCCGCCCCCGGCCAGACGGGCAGGCCGGGGACTCCCCGGGCACGACCAGCGCCGCCCCCGTGTCGGCCCAACGCTACCCGCGCGTAAGACCCCCGGCTGGCGCCCCGGTCCCTCCCCCACCGCGTCCGCCTCAGGACAGCACCGGAGCCGCTCAGGCACACTAGCCCCATGCCCGGTACCTCACTTCCTGAGCCACTGCCCGACGCCGCGCAGCCCGCGGCCCCGCCCCTGCGTCGCACGCCCCGGCACGCGACCGGCCCCGCCACTATCGACCTCGACCAGGTCGTCCACTACCTGCCCCGGACCGGGATCGGCACCGACGTGCACGCCTTCGCCGCCCCCGGCTCGGCCACCCCGCTGCACCTGGCCTGCCTGGAGTGGCCCGGGCAGACCGGGCTGGAGGGCCACTCCGACGGCGACGTCGTCGCGCACGCCTGCTGCGACGCCCTCCTGTCCGCTACCGGGCTGGGGGACCTGGGCAGTGTCTTCGGCACCAACGAGCCGAGGTGGCAGGGGGCCTCGGGGGCAGTCCTCCTGGCCGAGACCGCCCAGCGGGTGCGCCAGGCCGGCTTCGAGATCGGCAACGTCGCCGTCCAGCTGGTCGGGCAGCGCCCCCGGGTGACCGACCGCGCCGCTGAGGCGGCAGCAGCACTGTCAACAGCGGCCTCGGCACGCGTCACCTTCAGCGCCACCACGACCGACCACCTGGGATTCCTGGGACGAGAGGAGGGGCTGGCAGCGGTGGCTACCGCGCTGGTCTACCCGGCCCGCCCCGTCTCCTGACTCCGACCTAGCGGGCCCCTCCTGCCCACCGGCTCTTCCAGCCCGGTCATCGCCCCGGTAGGGTGGGGCCGTGACTGCCGCGACTGCCGTACCTGCCGGCTCCCCCGCCCCTCAGCCGACCCTGCGCCTGTACGACTCCGCAGCGCGGACGGTCGTTCCCCTGGCCCCCACCGTGACCCCGGGGGTGGTAGCGATATACCTGTGTGGTGCCACGGTCCAGGGCAGCCCGCACATCGGGCACATGCGCTCAGCCATTGCCTTCGATGTGCTGCGCCGTTGGCTGGAGCGCCAGGGCCAGACGGTCGTCCTCATCCGCAACGTCACCGACATCGACGACAAGATCCTCGCCCGCTCCGCCGCAGCCGTCCCCCCCGTCGCCTGGTGGGCGTGGGCACAGCGCCACGAGCGCGAGTTCGACGCCGCCTACCGGGCCCTCGGCGTCGCCCCTCCGACCTACGAGCCCCGCGCCACCGGCCACCTCCCGGAGATGATCAGCCTGGTCACCCGCCTGCTGGAGCGCGGTCATGCCTATACGGGGGAGGCTGGCAACGTCTACTTCTCCGTCGCCTCTCTGCCCGGGTACGGCTCACTGACCAACCAGCGCCCCGAGGACCTGACCTCCACGGAGGACCCGCAGCAGGAGGACCAGGAGGACACCGAGGCAGACAAACGTGACCCACGGGACTTCGCCCTGTGGAAGGCGGCCAGGCCCGGCGAGCCGCAGGACGCTGCCTGGGACGCCCCGTGGGGACGCGGGCGTCCCGGGTGGCACCTGGAGTGCTCGGCCATGTCGCACCGCTACCTGGGCGAGGAGTTCGACATCCACGGGGGCGGGATCGACCTGCGCTTCCCGCACCACGAGAACGAGCAGGCCCAGTCCCACGGCGCCGGATGGGGCTTCGCCCGCCACTGGGTCCACAACGCCTGGGTCACGATCAAGGGCGCCAAGATGAGCAAGTCGCTGGGCAACTCCCTGACCGTGGCCGAGCTCCTCAGGTCGCACGACCCGGTCGTCCTGCGTCTGGCCATGGGGACCGTCCACCACCGCTCCACCGTGGAGTTCTCCGAGGAGACCCTGAGCGAGGCCGCCTCCCTGTGGGAGCGCCTGACCGGTGCCCTGACCCGGGCTCAGGAGGTCTGCGGGGACCTGGAGAGCACCGACCAGGCCGGGCTGAGGCGGCTGGCGCTGCCTGAGGCCTTCGCTGCCGCCATGGACGACGACCTCAACCTGGCGGGCGCCATGGCCCAGGTGCACGCCTGCCTCAAGAGGCTCAACACGGCCCTGACCCAGATGGGCCACGGCAGGGCGGGCGACGCCGCCAGCACGGGGGCAGCCGACGACGTGCCCACCGGGGTCACGACCGTGCGCCAGACCGCCCTGGAGCTGCGCGCTATGCTTGACGTTCTGGGGCTGGACCCCTTCAGCGATCCGTGGCGCTCCTGCCTGGCAGGGGCCACAGGTGCGACAAGCGGGTCCGACGCGGCCGCGCACGCCCTGGACCACCTGGTGACCGACCTCCTTGACCAGCGTGCCCAGGCCCGGGCCGCCAAGGACTGGGCCCGGGCGGACGCCCTGCGTGACGCCCTGTCGCAGGCAGGGGTCGTGGTCGAGGACTCACCCGTCGGCGCCCGCTGGCACCTGTCCTGACCAGGACCAGGAACGACGAGCTAAGGAGGTAGCCAGCGATGCCCGGAAACGATCGTCGGCACGGCGCCCTGCGCCGACGCGGCAGGAAGGGACCTACCAAGGGCTCCGGCGGAAACCGCCGCCGCGGCCTGGAGGGCAGGGGACCCACGCCAAAGGCGGAGGACCGTGTTGGCCACCCCAAGGCGCGGGCCAGGCAGCGTGCCCAGGCCCAGCAGGAGCGTCCTAGCCGCGCCGAGCAGCACCATCGCACCCGGGAACGCCTCCGGGTCTCCCGCAGCAGTGAGATCGTCTTCGGTCGCAATGCCGTGGCAGAGGCCGCCTACGCCTCCGTGCCCTTCTCCCAGGTCTTCATGGCCGCCCCGGCCGAGGACGACGAGCGCCTCCAGGCGGTGGTACGGCGTGCCGCCCTGGCCGCTGTCCCCGTCGTGGAGGCCAGCAAAGCGGACCTGGAGGCCCTGACAGGAGGTGCCGCCCACCAGGGCGTGGCCGTGGAGGTGCCCCCCTACCAATACGTGGGCGCGGCAGACCTGCTGGAGGATGCCCGCAGCCGGGGCCGCACCCCTCTGCTCGTGGCCCTGGACCAGGTCACCGACCCCCACAACCTGGGAGCCGTCCTGCGCAGTGCCGGCGCCTTCAGCGCCGACGGGGTCATCGTCCCGGCCCGCCGCAGTGTCGGCGTTACCGCAGCCGCGTGGAAGGTCTCTGCTGGCGCGGCAGCACGGGTGCGCGTCGCTCGTGAGACCAACATGGTGCGCTGCCTGGAGCGCCTCCAGAGGCAGGGGTGCTTTGTGGTAGGGCTCGATCCCCGCGCGACGACGCGCGTAGAGGACATGGGCCTGGCCGACTCCCCCCTGGTCGTCGTGACCGGCTCGGAGGGCAGAGGCCTGTCCCGCCTGGTGCGTGAGACCTGTGACCTTCTGGTCTCAGTGCCTATCACCGGCTCCGTGGACTCCCTCAACGCCGCAGTCGCCACCGGCATCAGCCTCTACGAGGTCGACCGCCTCCGCCGCCAGGCACAAGGCGCAGCCGACACTGGCACCCGCTAGGACTCACCGGCGCTCCCCCTCGCAGACACCCGGGCCCCGTTTGCTGACACAATGGGCCCAGCCCACCACAGGAGGTCCCCATGGCCCAAGCCGTGTCTCAGCGCTGGAACCGTACCGACGGGGTGATCGTCGCCCCGGGCACGGCCCCGGAGGCTGTTGCTGCCGCCTTTGCCGCCCGCAGCGTCGTCGCCCGTCTTGAGTGGTTCCCCACCACCGCCCACCTGCTCAGCCTCACCCTGATGACCGACATGGACGGACGTGTTGCTGTCACCCCTCCCTCCCGCGGGGGCGTCGTCCCCGGCCCGGGGGTCGGCGAGCTGGTGGAGTCACTGGCACGCGAGCTCACGGCTGACGTCGCCGTCGGCCCGGCCTCCTTCAACGCCCTGCCGGGCGACCTCACACTGCCCCCGTCCACCACCCACGGGGCCGCCAGCGCACGCACTGTCGTGGTCTCCCCCATGAGCGCCTACATGGTTCCCCTGCAGGCCACGCTCCTGGAACGGCCTCTGGCGGTCGCCTCCGCCCCCGACCTGGACCGCCGTATCGTCATGTACTCCGGGGAGGGCAACGACCTGGGGGCCTTCGGGTGGGACGAGGAGTCCCTCCCGGCCCTCGTCCTGACCTCTGACTCGGAGGACATGTCGGTACGTGCCGTGACCACCGGGGACCCGGATGAGGACGCTGTCTTCTCCTGGGGCATGAGCTCGCTGCACGTGTGGGGTGCCGTCGAGGAGCCGGGCCCCGCCCTGCGCGCCCTGGCCGACGAGGTGCTCGCCGACCGCAAGGACGCCTCCGACATCGCTGCCGCCGTGCCGGGTGCGGACCTGGAGGCCGCGGCGACCGCTGTGCTTCGGCCAGGTGCCGAGGGCTTCCAGGCGATGATCGAGGCGCTGGGCCTGCCCGACTGGGTGCTCAAGGTGCTGACGGGCAGCCTGGCCCCGGTCGAGGTTCCTGGCATCGTCGTCCACGAGCCCCGGGGCCTGTCCAACGCCGTGGGCCGCAGCGTCGGTCTGTTCCTGGAGGACCCCTCCTCCCCCGGCTCCGCCTTCTGGCACTCCTATGTCCGTACGGTCACCGACATGCCCTGGGCCGTCAGGGCGGTCACCCTCCTGGAGGCAGGCCTCGGCGGGGCGCTCATGGGCGCCGCAGCACGGAGGCACCGCAGCGGAGGTGGCCTGCCGGGAGGACTCATGTCCGTGGGCACGTTCCTCATCGTCGACGCCGTCACCGAGGTCTCGCTAGCCTCGTGGACCCGCCATCGCGAGCTTCGCCGCCGGGCAGACCGGGAGACCGCCCTGGTCGCCGAGGAGCTCGGGGCCTGAGCCTTCCCTCCTTGGGACTTCCCTCCGTGGGACCAGCCCCAGGAGGGGCCTCACTCCCCCTTGAACCTCATTCCTGCGGTAAAGCCGAAGGGATTGGCCTCGTAGTCAGCGAGCGTCTGCTCGTCAAGGGCAGCAAACTCTGCGTCCTGCGGCTCAGCCTCCTCCTCCGGGATGGACACCGCCTCGATCTCCTGGGTGTCCGGCGTGGCAAGAAAGGCCCGCTCGTCACGGTGCTGGGGCAGGACTGTCGCCACGTAGTCGGCGGTGGCGTCCTCCATGGACACGTCGCCCTGACGCTGCTCCGACATGTACCAGCGGTGCTCCAGGATCTCGTGGAAGATCTCCGCAGGCTCCAGCTTGCGACGCAGCTCCAGCGGGACGGCCATGATGGTCGGTTCAAAGACGTCGGCGAGCCAGGCGTGGGCGACCAGCTCGATGGGGTCGTCCTTGCGGCCGCGGATCGCCCGGTAGGCCTCCAGGTCGTTGAGCATGCGCTGACCCTGACGCTCCTGGACGTCCAGGCCGGTCAGGCGCATGACCTGCCGGTGGTAGTGGCCCGCGTCGACAACCTTAGGCTGGATGGACATGTAGGTGCCGCCCGCGTCCGTGGTCATGGTGAGCTCGGCGACGTCGTAGCCCATCTCGTTGAGCCTCTCGATGCGGTTGCGCACCCGCCATCGCTCCCGTGAGGAGAAGGACTCCTCAGCCGTGAGGAGGTCCCACAGCTCGCTGTAGCGGGCCACGATCCGGTCCCCTACCGCGATGGTGTCCACGCTGGGCTCCAGCAGCGCGCCCGCCTGGAGGTCCATAAGCTCACCGATGATGTTGGTCCGGGCGATGTCGATGTCGTAGAGGCGCTTGCCCTCCGTGATCCCGTCGGGGTGGAGCTCTCCGGTCTCCGCGTCCACCAGGTAGGCCGCGAAGGCTCCGGCGTCACGCCGGAACAGGGTGTTAGACAGCGACACGTCGCCCCAGTAGAAGCCAAGGAGGTGCAGCCGCACCAGCAGGACCGTGAGGGCATCGATGAGACGGGTAGCGGTCTCAGGGCGCATGTACTGGCTGAACAGGCCACGGTAGGGCAGGGAGTAGGACAGGTGCTCGGTGATGAGCGCGGAGTTCAGTCGGCTGCCGCGGAGGTCCGTGCGTCCTGAGATCACTGCCGTGGGCTGGACACAGGGCGCGCCCAGGCGTACCAGGTCCCGCAGCAGCGTGTACTCCCGGTGGGCGACCGACTCGCCGATCTCCTTGACGGCGATCACCCGCTCAGAGAGGTTGACGAAGCGCACAACGTGCCGCGACAAGCCACGGGGCAGCGCCGCGAGGACCTCTGTCGGCCACCGATCTAGCGGCGTCTCCCACGGGAGGTCCAGCAGCGCAGGATCAATGGTCACCGCGGCAATCTTCATGGACTGGGGCATGGCTCATCCTCTCAGGTCAGCAGATCGACGGTGCGTGCCCCGGGCCTCGCCCCGTAGGGACAGGACGGGCAGCGACGGTCGGGAGGACGGTCGGGAGGAGCGGGGAAGACGGTACCGGAGCGCGGCACCAGGTACCGGCACGGCGAGTCCCGCCCCTGTCTGCTACCGGGGCGGGACTCGCCGTAAGGAGGCTACGAACAGGCGCAGCCGGACGCGGCACCAGAATGCGACATCAGGAGGGAAGTCGCTTGCCGGTGGCGGAAGAGAAGATGTGCTCCTTGCCCGGACGGATGCGCACGTAGACAGTCTCCCCGGGCTCGGGGGCCGTCCTGGGAGGCACCCGCACGATGATCTGGCTGGAGTCCTCACCGGAGCCGAGCTTGGCCTCAGAGTCCTCAGCCCCGACGAGCTCACCGTAGATGTAGGCGTCCGAGCCGAGCTCCTCCACAAAGGACAGCCGTACCGGGATGGAGTGCTCGTCAGAGGAGGAGACGACGTCCAGCGACTCCGGGCGGAAGCCGATGGTCACCTTACCGCCGTCCTCAGGGCTGAGGGCGTCCAGGGTCGCCCGGGAGAGGCGGATCCTGGCCTCCCCGATAGTGGCGGTGTCACCCTCGACAGTGAACTGGCCCAGGTTCATCGCCGGGGAGCCGATAAAGCCCGCGACGAACTCGTTGGCGGGGTTGTCGTACATCTCACGGGGGGTGCCCACCTGCTGGAGCACGCCGTCCTTGAGGACGGCGATGCGGTCCCCCATTGTGAGGGCCTCGGTCTGGTCGTGGGTGACGTAGACCGTGGTGACACCCAGCGAGCGCTGGAGGGAGGCGATCTGGGTGCGAGTCTGCACGCGCAGCTTGGCGTCCAGGTTGGACAGGGGCTCATCCATGAGGAAGACCTTCGGCTTGCGCACGATAGCCCGCCCCATGGCCACGCGCTGGCGCTGGCCGCCGGACAGGGCCTTGGGCTTGCGGTCCAGGTAGTCGGTCAGGCCCAGGATCTTGGCCGCCTCCCGCACGCGGCTGTCGATCTCCTCCTTGGGAGTGCCTGCGATCTTCAGGGCGAACCCCATGTTGTCGTGGACCGACATGTGCGGGTACAGGGCGTAGTTCTGGAAGACCATGGCGATATCACGGTCCTTGGGCTGGACGTCGGTGACGTCGCGGTCGCCGATGAGGATACGGCCGGAGTTGACGTCCTCCAGGCCCGCGAGCATCCGCAGCGAGGTAGACTTTCCACAGCCTGAGGGGCCGACCAGGACGAGGAACTCCCCGTCAGCGATCTCGAGGTTGAGAGCGTCGACACTGGGGCGGTCGTTACCCGGGTAGACGCGTGTCGCGTTCTCAAAAGTCACAGTTGCCATGTGCGCTTTCCCTTCACTGGCAGGTACGTGCCAGACGATCCGTGGTGAAAGGTGCCGATGCGTGTCCGCATTGACACGGTCCGCTGGGAGGACGGTCTCCCTGCGGCAGGGACATGCTTTCACACTCCCAGCCCGTTGACCAGCCCTGGTTCCACGAGTCTCGCAGCCGATCTCACGAGTCCCGCACCGGGCCTGACTGCTCCCACCCCCGTAACGCTGCCGGTACTGTGGAGACATGACCTACGATCCCGGGGTGCCGACCAGCGGGGCACCGCCCCTGCGCGGCCTGCACGCAGGCAGCGACGTCGGCGGCTACCGGCTCCTGCGCCGCCTGGGCGCCGGCGGCATGGGCGTGGTGTGGGAGGCAGCCGACGCCGACGGTCGGCGTGTCGCCATGAAGATCCTCCACCCCCAGATCGCCGCCGACCCGGTGGCCCGGCGCCGCCTGGAGCGTGAGGCCCGGGTCCTGGCACGTGTCAGGGGGGAGCGCGTGGCCCGCGTCCTCGACGTCGAGACCGGTGGCGGCCCCGGGGAGGGCCTGGACGTCACCTTCGTCATCACCGAGCTCGTCGACGGTCCCACCCTCCAGCACGAGGTAGACCACGAGGGGGCCTACGACCTGGGCCGGGACGCCCACGACCTGGCGGACCTCGCCCACGGGCTCGTGGAGGCGCTGAGGGCCGTCCACGCAGCCGGGGTCATCCACCGCGACCTCAAGCCCTCCAACGTCATGCTCGGCGCCCAGGGGCCTGTCCTCATCGACTTCGGCATCGCCCAGGTCGCTGACGACAGCCGCCTCACGCAGACGGGTCAGGTCACCGGCACCCCGGGCTTCATCCCTCCGGAGATGCTCGACGGCGGGGCGCCCTCCCCGCAGGTGGACTGGTACGCCTGCGCGGGGGTGCTCCTGTTCGCGGTCACGGGCCAGCCCCCCTTCGGCTCCGGTCCCTGGCAGGCGGTCTTTCGCCGGGTCTACGCCGGGACGCCGGAGCTGGGAGGGCTGGAGGAGGTCTGCCCCGCCCTGGCGCAGGCCTTCACCGCCGCCCTGGCCCCCGAGGCCGACCAGCGCCTGAGCCCTGACGACCTCCTGGCCGTCCTTGACGAGGTCGCCGAGGGAGGCGGCGGCGAGGAGGCCCTCGCCGCCGCCCTGACAGGAACGGGACTCGCCGCTGTAGCGGGGGCGGCAGGGGCTGCCAGCGGCGTGGGCAGTGCTCCGAGGGGCACTGAGGTCACCGCCAGCACCCCTATCGAGGCCGCTGCCGGGGATACCTCCGCATACGGCTCCACCTACGGCCCCGGCGCGGTCGATCCTGGTGCCCCGGCGACCGTCGTGGCAGCCGCCCCCGTGACCGGTTCCACGGACCGGGCCCCAGGAGCAGGAGACCGTGCAGGTCTTGCAGGTCTTGCAGGTCTTGCAGGTGCTGTCGCTGACGGCACCACCGTACCTGCCCCCGCCCCGCTGGACGCAGCGGAACCCTCCGCGCCTCCTGCTGTGTCACCAGACACCAGGGCGCCTACCGCCCCACCGCCCTACGCCCCCCAGGCCCCCCAGGCCTACGACGGCTACCCGGCACCGGGAGCTGTGGGTGAGGCCAGCCTCCCCCTCCCGGCGGCGCCTCCTGCCACGGTCCCGCCTCCGGCGCCACCAGCACCGGGGGAGCCGTGGCCAGGCTCCAGCCACCCCCGTCCCCCGGCCGCCCCGACGACGCCTGCCGCCCTGTCAACGGGATCCGCCTACCCCTACCAGCCGACATCTGTCCAGCCCCCGGTGCTGTCAGGGCCGCCTCCCACCGCCGCGCAGCCGCCGCAGGCCCTCTACCCCCAGGCCTCCTACCCGCAGGACCCTTACCTCCAGGCCTCCTACGACACGCCTGCTCCTGCACCTCTACCTGCCTGGGCGCAGGAGCCCAGACGGCACCCGGGTAGCGTGGCCGCCATCCTGGTCCTGCTGACCGTAGCGGGGCGCTTCTCAGCAGGGTGGACGGTCCTCGCTGTCACGCTGCTGACCCTCGCGGCGGGGACGGTGGGACGCGCCCAGGACAGCCTGCGCTGGACCAGGCTGGCTAACCGGGCGGTCACCCCGGGCGACCGCTCACGCATGTGGCTGGCCACGCCGTGGTATCTGCTGCGTTCCCTGGTGGCCACGGCCTTCGCTGCGGTATCGGTCCTCATGGTGACCGCACCGCTGCCCTACGTCGCGTTGCGTGCACCTGAGCTCTGGGAGGGTCCGCTGTCCTTCCTCGACCCGGGCGGCAGGCTCCCGTTCATGCTGGCCCTGTGGGTCGCCGTGTACGCCCTGGTACTGTGGCTCATTCCCTGGGGCGCCCCGGCCCGTCGTGGAGGGGCCCACCTGATCGAGGCCGTGGCCCCCACGACGCGGGCCAGGTGGGTCCTGGTGGCGGTGGTGCTGGGGCTGAGCCTGCTGCTCTACACCCTCCAGGAGTCCGGCCAGGTGACCCAGCAGCTCCTGGAGCCGCTGCTCGCCGTCTACTGAGGTGTGCTGCGGCCGCTGAACGAGCCACGTGGGAGCACGGTTGCGGGGCAGGGAAGAGACAGTCCGGAAAGACACTCCGAAAAGACAGCTCGGCCCGGGCACGGCTCCGGGCACTAGGCCGGGTCGGCCCAGATCACAGCGCTGTCCCCCTACCGCGAACGACGGCGCTGCCGCCCAGCGCCTAGGTGACAATACCTGCACCGTCGGGACAGGCGCGCACGCCCTGCCCCATACTGGGGCGCAGTCCTGTACCAGCCTTCCTGCCCGACCATCCGGGTGCGGTCCTCCGATCGGCCCGGCGTCCTCACTTCCCAGCCCGTTACCCACATCCGCACCGCACAGTACAGAGGAGCTCCAGGTGGCCTCGAACCAGCCCCGTCCGACCAAGGCCCAGCGCCGTGAGGAGGCCCGCGCCAGGGCCAAGGCCCTGAGGGAGCAGGAGGCCCGCAGGCAGAGGCGCGCCACGATCGCCCGGCGCTCCCTCCTCGGTGCCGCCGTCGTGGGGGTGGCGGGAGTCTCGAGCTACGTGGTCTACAACCACCTCCAGAACAGTGGTGGCACCGGCGCCGCACAGTTCCCGACCGCAGGAGCCATCGCCACCACCCGGGCCGACCGCAGCGGGGTGCCCGAGCCGGTGCTGTCCAACGGCTCGTGGACCTACGGCCCCAGCAGCGGGCTGGACACCATCAGCAGCCAGGCACCGGTCCTCGACGTCTACTTTGACTACTCCTGCCACTTCTGCGCCTCCTTCGAGACGACCCACGCCTCAGAGATCTCCACGCTGCTGTCGCAGGGCAAGATCACCCTGGTGCTGCACCCCTCCAAGATCCTCGGCCAGGAGTGGACCGACCAGGTGATGAACGCCATGGGCGTGGTCCTGAACGAGGCTCCGGACCAGTCCATGGCCTTCCATACCGCCGTGATGGAGCTCTTCAGCCGGATCTACGAGGCCCAGGACACCTCCATGATGACCACCGAGAACCTGGTGGCCGCAGCCACCTCGGCTCAGGTGCCCACCGAGGTCTCGTCCCGGTTCGAGAAGGCCGTCAACGACAACACCTACGAGGAGTGGACGAGTCTCGCCCAGGAGGCGGCCTCCGCGGTCGGGGTCACCGCCACGCCCACCGTCTACCTCGACGGCGAGCGACTCGACCTGAGCCAGATCAGCGGGGAGACCGCTATCACCGAGCTGGTGGAGGCCGTCGAGGCCTCAGCGTCGCCTGCCGCCAGCGAGGGGGCCACGTCGGAGGCGTCCCCCGCCGCAGAGGGCTAGGGGCGCAGCAGGAGGTCGAGTGTGACGGAGGCCAGGTCGGGGACCGCGACCAGCCCGGGGTCAGCCGGAAAGTGCTTGCTGCTGCCGACCTGGACCACGCGGATGCCGTTGCCCCGCGCTGAGGCGGCGCCGGTGGGTGAGTCCTCGACGACGACGCACTCGTGCGGCGTCACGCCCAGGCGCTCCACGGCGGTGGCGTAGGGAAGGGGGTCCGGCTTGGCCCCCACACCGTCGTCACCGCAGACCAGGGTGGCGAAGACCGCGGCGCCAGAGACGCCGCCAAGCTCGGCGGCCACCCGCTCCACGATCACGCGCGGGGAGGCGGAGACGATCGCCTGGACGAGACCCGCCCGTGCTACGGCCGAGGTGATCTCCCGCGCGCCCGGCAGCAGGGGCGGTCGCGCGGCCACCCTGGCCTCGACGTCGCGGGCCATCGCCTCGTAGACCTCCAGGGCGGCGGGGTCCTGGGGACTGGCCGCGGCGCCGGTGGCGGCGATGATCCCTCGGGCGACGGGGATGGAGGTCCCCGCCAGTGCGGAGACCAGCTGCGGGGTCACTGTGCCGCCCCGGGCGGTGCAGTGCCTCGTGAAGGCCTCGTCCCAGAAGGGCTGGGAGTCGATGAGGGTGCCGTCCATGTCCCACAGGACGGCACGCACAGCGGGAGCCAGGTCAGGGGCTGCGGGCTCAGAAGGTGTGGCGGGCTCAGAAGGTGTGGACGAGGTCACCTTCCTCAGGGTACCGGTTGGGGCGGCTGTCCGGGCGGGCCAGGGAGGGCTCGGGGGACTCCCCGATACCGGACGAGCCGGGAGCAGTAGAGGATGGGACCATGACACAGCAGCGCCCCTCGCAGCAGCCTCCGCCCCGTCCCGACTCCTCCGGCACCGGCGGCTGGTGGACCAGGTTGCGAACCACCCTGCCAGCCCGCTCCCGTACCCACCGCATTCTGGGTGGTGTCTGCGGCGGCCTGGCCCGGGCGTGGGGTACCCGCCCCCGGGTGGTGCGTGTGGGCGTCCTGCTCCTGGGCATCCTGCCGGGACCGATGTGGGCGGTCTACGTGCTGGCCTGGGTGGTGATGCCGCTGGAGGGGACGGTCACCCCGGGGCCAGACCACGGTGCACAGGCACGGTGGTAGCCCGCACCAGCCCCAGGGACTGTCCCGGACTCATCCCGAAGAAGGAGATCGGGTGGTCCCCGCGGCGGAGGGGACGGGCGGGGAACAGGTCGGAGTTCGTTCCCCGTGAGGATGGCAGACCGTCCCCGCACTCGTACGGTGGGACCGTGAAGATCACGACGAGGACACGGCGTAACGTGTCGGACGCAGTGCAGGCAGGCGAAGGAGCCGGAAGGCCGCCCGGGCCGGGAGCAGAGGCCTTCGGGCACAGCTCTGCCGGGAGACGCGGCAGGCGCGGGCGGCGCCCCGGGGCGGCCGCCCTGTCCGTCCTGGCCTCGGTGGCACTAGCAGCGGGACTGGTGGCATCTGCTGCCCCCGGGGCCGTTGCCGCCCAGCCGGCCGGGAGCTCCGAGTCCGTGGACCCCTCTGGCTCGGTGGACTCCTCCACAGAGTCCTCAGCCTCAGACTCCTCGACGGGTGACTCAGACGGCAGCGGGAGCGCCGGTGACTCCGGCAGTACGGACAGCACAGACTCCGCTGACTCCGCTCCGAGCGAGGAGGTTCCCGAGGGCCTGGAGGACTTTTACGGCCGTCAGATCGCCTGGGGCCCCTGTGAGGACTCTCAGCAGGAGCAGCAGGCCGCCCAGGGCCACGACGATGCGGGGCAGGAGGCGCAGCAGGCCGCCCGCGAGTGCGCCACCGTCCAGGTGCCCCTGGACTACGACGACCCCTCCGGGCAGACCATCGACCTGGCGCTCAAGCGGCTCCCCGCCTCCGGACAGTCCCAGGGCAGCCTGTTCACCAACCCCGGCGGGCCCGGCGGCAGCGGGGTGGAGCTGATCGACGCTGCTGAGGGCTACTTCTCCGAGGACCTGCGCCAGGCCTACGACATCGTGGGCTTCGACCCCCGCGGCGTAGGGCAGTCCACGCCTCTGGAGTGCATGAGCCGGGAGGAGGCGCTGGAGGAGATCGCCAACGAGTCCACGCTGGAGGAGGCGGGCGGGACAGACGCCCTGGAGGGCGACGGCCAGGAGCCCTCCCCTGACATCTCCCTGGTAGAGCAGGCAGTCCAGGAGGGGGCGAGCCTGGCGGCGGCCTGCCTGGAGCACTCTCCGGTCCCCGAGATCATCGACCACATGGACACCCAGTCCGTGGCCCGGGACATGGACGTCCTGCGTGCCCAGTCCGGTGAGGAGGAGCTGGCCTACCTGGGCTTCTCCTACGGGACCTTCCTCGGGGCCATCTACGCCGACCTGTTCCCCGACAACGTGGGGCGCGTGGTCCTGGACGGCGCCATGGACCCCTCCCTGAGCATGGCGGACATCCAGTACTCCGACGCCGTCTCCTTCCAGGCCTCCCTGACCAGCTTTGTCTCCTACTGGCAGCAGCGCGGCGACAGCCCGCTGACCGGCACGGCAGAGGAGGGCACCGCCCAGCTGACCGAGTTTGTCCAGGGGCTGAAGGACGATCCGGTGCCCGACCCTGAGGGAGGCCAGCCGCTGGATGACGCCGCCCTCACCAACCTCCTCGGGCAGCTCATGTACGACGACGCCCACTGGGCCGGCCTGGCCACAGCCTTGGGACCGCTCCTCACCGACCGGGACGCGCTGCCCCTGGCAGAGTGGCTCGCCAGCGTGAACGGATCGACCTCACCCGAGGGGGACCCCGACGGGCAGGACCCGCAGGACAGTGAGCCCTCGCCCGAGGAGCTGGAGGCAGCGGCTGCCGCGCGGGCCAACGCTCCTGCCATCATCGCCATCAACTGCCTGGACAACCCCGTCCAGGGTGACCTGGAGCAGTGGGAGACCCAGTTCGAGCTGCGGGCAGAGGTCTCACCCCTCTTTGGGGCGAACGAGCGTGCGTGGAGCGACGCCATCTGCTCCGGCTGGGGCCGCCAGGCTGTGCGGGAGCCCGCTGAGACCAGGGCTGAGGGCGCGGCCCCCATCCTGGTGGTGGGCACCACGCAGGACCCGGCCACGCCCTACCAGTGGGCGCAGTCCCTGGCCGACCAGCTGGAGTCGGGCCACCTGCTGACCGCCGAGGGCAACAAGCACTGCGCCTACAGACAGGGCTCGACGGACTGCGTGGACGCGGCTGTCGACGCCTACCTCCTGAGGGGTGAGCTCCCGCAGGAGGGGACCACCTGCGCCCTGCCCGGCCCCGGAGAGGACACCGGGGACGCGGGGGACGCTGTGGGACCGGCCCTGCAGGAGGTCCTGGACGGAGGCCGTCAGACCCCGGACCAGGCCGCGGCTGCGGCAGCCCTGACCAGCAGGACAGGAAGGAGGTGAGCAGGCAGGAACCCACCCTGATGCTTCTCATCCATCCGTGAGCGTGGCGGCCACCTTTGTTGCTTCCGGTGGCCGCCACGCCGCGTACCGGGCAGAACAGCCCCTGCCTCACTCCCTGCACCTTCCTCTGCCGCCTCCCGACGTCGCTGCTCCCGGCAGGCCCCTGCGTCCCGCTCCGCCCACCCAGACCCCGTCCCGAGCCTGTCACAGGTTCGTGGCAGGATCGGGACCATGCAGCAGCCCGATCCGCAGTCCCGCCCCGCCGAGCAGGCTCGTCCCCGCCGTATCGAGTTCCACTCCGCCTATGACCAGGGGTTCGCGCGCGTGGCAGCGGTCACCCTGCCCGTCGTGCCCGCGGACCCCGCAGCCAACGCCGCCGCCGTCATCGAGCAGGCTCGGCAGTTGTCCGGGCAGGGCGTGTGCCTGGCGGCCTTCCCCGAGCTCGGCCTCAGCGGCTACGCCATTGACGACCTCCTCCTCCAGGACGTCGTGGAGGAGGAGGTGCTCGCAGCCATTGAGGCGGTGCGTGCCGCCAGCCAGGACCTCCTGCCCGCCCTGGTGGTGGGCGCGCCCCTGCGCGCCCACGGCACGCTCTACAACTGCGCCGTAGTCATCCAGGGCGGCTGCGTGCGCGGGGTTGTCCCCAAGTCCTACCTGCCCACCTACCGCGAGCTCTACGAGAGGCGCCACTTCACCCCCGGAGACACCATCAGCGCCCGGACCTCCCACCTGCACCTGCCCGGCGTAAGCCCGGGGCCGCACCAGGAGCGGCCGGGAGCCGGGGCAGGGGGCCAGGCGGAGGAGCACGGCGAGGACCACACGGCCCGGCTTCCCGGCGTGCTCGTGCCCTTCGGCCCCGACCTCCTCTTCGACGTGCGTGACGTGGAAGGCCTGGTCTTCCACGTCGAGGTCTGCGAGGACACCTGGGTGCCGGTCCCGCCCTCGTCGCTGGCGGCGCTGGCGGGAGCCACCGTCCTGGTCAGTATCGCCAGCTCCCCGGTCACCGTGGGGCGCTCGCGGGAGCGCCGCGCGCTGGTGTGCTCCTCCTCCGCCCGTAACCTGGCCGCCTGCGTCTACGCAGCCGCCGGGCAGGGGGAGTCCTCCACAGACCTGGCCTGGGACGGCCAGACTCTCGTCTGTGAGGCCGGTGCGCTCCTGGGGGAGGGTGAGCGCTTCCCGGACGGCCCGCGCGCCACGGTCGCCGACGTCGATATCGAGGGGCTGCGCGCCCAGCGGCTGCGGCAGGGGACCTTCCGGGACAACGCCGTGACCTTCTCCCAGGCGGTGCCCGGCGGCGGGCAGGGCGTCCAGGCCGCACCCGTGGGGGACCCGTCACGCTTCACCACCGTGGTCATCGGCGAGGAGGACCTGGCCGCCCCGCGTACGGACATCGGCCTGAGGCGGGTCGTGGACCGCTTCCCCTTCGTCCCCTCCGACCCTGACCGCCTCGCCCAGGACTGCCAGGAGGCCTACTCCATCCAGGTCGCCGCCCTGGAACAGCGGCTGCGGGCGATCGGGTCCCCACGCCTGGTGGTTGGCGTCTCCGGGGGGCTGGACTCCACCCACACCCTCATCGTGGCCGCCCGGGCCATGGACCGGCTGAGGCGCCCCCGCTCCGACATCCTGGCCTTCACTATGCCCGGCTTCGGCACCACCCCGGGCACCCGCAGCAACGCCGAGGCCCTGGCGCTCGGTCTGGGGTGCCACTTCGAGGAGCTGGACATCCGGCCCACCGCCACCCGGATGCTGGCGGAGATCGGCCACCCCTACGCCAGCGGTGACAGGTCCCCCCGGGCCTACGACGTCACCTTCGAGAACGTCCAGGCAGGCCTGCGCACCGACTTCCTGTTCCGCATCGCCGGGGAGCGCGGCGGCATCGTTCTAGGCACGGGGGACCTCTCCGAGCTGGCCCTGGGGTGGTGCACCTTCGGGGTGGGCGACCACATGGCCCACTACGGGGTCAACGCGGGCGTGCCCAAGACCCTCATCCAGCATCTCGTCCGCTGGGTGGCCGCTGAGGGCCTCTTCGGCGAGGACGTCAGCCAGGTGCTGGCCTCCGTCCTGTCCACGGAGATCAGCCCCGAGCTGGTCCCGGCGACCCAGGCGGACCCGGTCCAGTCCACCCAGGCCCGGATCGGTCCCTACGCCCTCCAGGACTTCACCCTGTGGCACGTGCTGAGCCACGGCTCACGCCCCTCGCGGATCGCCTTCCTGGCGGAGAAGGCCTGGGCCCACGCCGAGGAGGGCACGTGGCCCCCGGGACTACCGGAGGCGGAGAAGACCTCCTACCGCCTGCCTGAGATCCGCCAGTGGCTGGAGGTGTTCTACCGCCGCTTCTTCTCCAGCCAGTTCAAGCGCTCCACCCTGCCCAACGGCCCCAAGGTCGTGGCAGGCGGGTCACTGTCGCCCCGGGGGGACTGGCGCATGCCCTCGGACGTGGCCGCTACTGCGTGGCTGGCAGAGCTGGAGCGCAACGTCCCGCAGGAGTGACGCCCTGGCTCGCTCCCGGGGCTCCTGCGGCCCGCAGGAGGGCGGCAGGCGAGGGCCAGAAGCGGTGACCCGTCCCGCAGCGACCTGTGCCTGGACAGCACGCGCCCCTGCGGTGGCTGACAGGAGGAGACTGGCTGAGAATAGAACCAGCAGGGCTGAGACTACGCTAGGGAGCCGCAGTGACCAGACTTCTCGTGACCGACCTGGACGCCACGATCGTCTTTGACCGCCAGGTGGGGGCCGCCGACCGCGCCGCCATGGAGCGCTGGCGGCAGGCAGGCAACCTGCTGGTCGTGGACACCGGCAAGTCCGTCGTCGCCACCCGGGACGTCCTGGAGCCCTGCGGGGTCGACTTTGACTACGGCGTCGTCTTCACCGGGGCTGTCCTGGTGGACGGCGGCTACCAGGTGCTCTCCGCGCGCTTCATCCCCGACGGCGTGGCCCACGAGGTCGTCTCCACGTTCATGGAGTGGCCGGGGGTCACAGTCTTCGCCACCACCATCAAGGCCGACCACATCCTGGCCCAGGGCGGGGGGACCTCCTCCGTCCTGCCCGTCTACAGCCCAATGACCCTCCAGGAGATGGCCGCCCACCAGTTCATCGGGGTGCCGATGCGCGTGCCCGACGACGCCCGGCGGGAGGCCGTCAGGACTGAGGTCGCCCGACGCTGGGGCGGGATCCTGGAGTGCCACCGCAACCAGGACTTCCTGGACCTCGTCCCGGCCGGCTCCTCCAAGGGCAGCGGGCTCAGGCAGCTCCTGTCCGGCCCCCTGGCTGGCCAGGAGCTGGAGGTGTGGACCGTCGGGGACTCCTGGAACGACCTCGACATGCACGCGCAGGCCGACCACGCCGTCGCCCTGCCCTGGTCGCCCCCGGAGGTAGTACGAGCCTGCGAGCGCACCGCCACCTCCATGGCCGAGCTCATCGACTCCCTCCTGGAGGGAGAGTCCTAGCCACTCGTCGTAGCCACTCGTAGCCACTCATCGGCCCCTTGCGGCGCAGGAGCCGTAGCCGCCGCCCAGCAGCCGCGCCGCCGGGTAGCCGAGCACCCTCAGTCCCGGGCGTAGCGGTAGACGTTGGTCTCCCGCAGCGAGAACCCCGCACGGCGGTAGAGGCGGTTGGCCGCCTCACGGGTGGGACGGGAGGTGAGGTCCACGGTGCGCGCACCCAGCCCGGCGGCGTGCTCGACAGCAGCCTCCACCAGGGCCTGCCCGGCTCCCTGGCCCCGGGCGTCGGCATCGACGACGACGTCCTCGACCCAGGCGCGCAGCCCGGTAGGGATGGTGAAGGTGGCCAGGGTCAGCATCCCCAGGATGGGCGCAGGCTCCTGCTCCTGGGTGTCGGGGCGGAAGACGAAGAGGTAGACACCCTCCTGGGCCACCAGGGCCTCGCACTGCTCGGCTGTCAGTGCCGGGGCGCTGCGGGACAGCTGGGGGATGAGCCTCTCCATGGCCTCGACGACCTCCGGGCCGGAGGCGGTGACGAGCTCGACGGACATGTTTTCCTCCTGGGTGGGCAGGCAACGTGACGTGGTGAGCCTACATCCTGCCGTGTCTACCCTGTCTGCCCTGTCGTGCCTGCTGGTCCTCAGCAGGGTAGCCTAGGCGGTGTCCCGGACGCCGCCGGGCCTGGCTGCTACCCGGAAGGCTGCTCATGGTCGAGTACCCGTCGTCGCGCGACTCCTGTGACCCCTCTGGTGACCCCTCTGGCGTCGAGCACCTCTTCGGCGCCGACGAGCTCTTCTTCTCCACCACGGACTCCCGGGGCCGTATCCGCCGGGCAAACGCTATCTTCATGAGACTGTCAGGCTACCCGCGCGGCAGCCTGGTGGGACAGCCCCACAGCATCGTGCGCCACGCTGACATGCCTGCAGGCCTGTTCCGCTCCGTGTGGGACAGTATCGAGGCTGGCTACGCCGCCACCGCCTACATCACCAACCGCTCCTGCGACGGTGGCCGCTACCGGGTGCTGGCCACGATCGTCCCCTCTGGGGACGGGTACCTGTCGGTGCGGACCCTGCCGATGCTCACGGGGCTGCGTGACCGTATGGAGGAGGTCTACGAGCGGGTCCGCGAGGTCGAGTCCGCCTCGGCCGCGGCAGGCTCGACGCGTCGCCAGGTCGCGGCGGCGGGCAACTCGGCTCTTCTGGCCGAGCTGCGTGGGCTTGGCTATGCCGACGCCGTCAGCTTCACCCGGCAGGTCCTGCCCGAGGAGGTCGCTGCGCTAGTGGCCAGCGGCGTGGGTATCCCCGACCGGCCCGGTGCCACGGGGCCGGTCGGCCGGGTCCTGACGGCCATGAACGCGGTGGAGGAGGAGACCTCCGGCCTGGTAGGTGTCCTTGAGGAGGGCAGGAGTCTGGTGGAGGTACTGGGACGCAGGGCTGACCAGATCGACCGGCTCTCTCAGCGCCTAGGGGAGCTGCGCCAGGCCCTGCGCCGCCTGGGGGAGGAGTCCCAGGAGCAGGCCAGTGCGCCCCAGCCAGCCCAGGGCGGCCAGACCTGGCGCGAGGTGGACGCCTTGGTCCTGGAGTGCGCCGAGCAGCTGCGTCCGCTGCACGGTCAGGTTGAGGAGCTGCGTGGCGACGTCGACTCGGTGCGCTTCGCCATCGCGCTCATGCGCCTGCACAATCTGGCTGCCGGCTTCTTCGCCCTCCAGCTCCTGGAGGGCGACGACGAGCTGGGCGCCAACGACGCCGTGGGCTCCCTGGTCGAGCTGTGCACCGCCCTGGAGGCCGGGGCGGCGTCGCTGACGCGGCGGCTCGACCTCCTGTCCGCCCGCAGCGACCTGGTAGCCGAGGAGCTTGAGGCGGTGGCCGGCTCGCTCGCTGCGACCACAGCACCCCTGGCAGAGCTGCTGCGGGCAGCAGGTAGCACTATCGGGCCGGACGGGAGCGGGACCGCTGCCCCAGGAGGGTATGACGGGGACAACGAGGACGACGGGGACGCTGTGGCTGCCGTGCGCGCCCTGGCAGGTGACGGGTTCCCTCAGGCGCGCGACCTCGCGGACCTGGCGGGCCGGGTACGCGACCTGGACCTGCCCTACCAGGAGGAGCGAGTCGATGCCCGTCTGGAGGAGGTTCGTGCTGCCCTGGCCGAGCTGGGGGCCTGAGCCCGGATGCTGGGAGCCTGGGCTGGGCTGGGGCATGAGCCCGGGCTAGCCTGAGTCCGGGCTAGCCTGAGTCCGAGCCAGCTCGACCAGCACCTCGGCGTGGTCGGTGTGGGGGAACATGTCGAACAGGCGGGCGCGCCGCACGCGCAGGGACGGCATCTGCCCCAGGTCGGCTGCCAGGCTCGCCGGGCTGCAGGAGGAGTAGAGCACACGGGGCACGCCGCAGGCCTCAATGCGCCGGGCCAGGTCGGGGCCGAGGCCGCGCCGGGGAGGGTTGACCACCAGCAGGTGCGAGCCCTCGCCTTCGGCGGCGGGTCCCTCCAGCAGGTCCAGGGCGCGGGCGTCACCGGAGTCAAACCGCACCGTGCCCGGGTCCAGCCGCATGAGCCTGGCCGAGTCGCGCGCCCCGCTGACGGCCGCCTCGGAGACCTCCACCCCCTGGACCCGGCGCCCAGGCCCGGCCAGCGCCAGGGCAAACCCGCCGACCCCGCAGAACAGGTCCTGGACACGGGCTGGGGGCTGCCCGGCTGCCCCGCCCGGCCCGATGTCCTCGGCCCAGTCGCGCGCCGTGGCGTACAGGGTCTGGGCCACAGCGGTGTTGGTCTGGAAGAAGGAGCGCGGGGGCAGATGGAGCAGCAGCTCGTGGGGGCGGGCCTGGCCGCCCGGCGCGTCGCTGCCCGACGGGCGGGCCTGAGCCGCCGTGGCTCCCGGTGGTGGCAGCCGCAGGCGCATGAGAAGGCGGTCCTCCTCAGTCAGCACTATCTCGTCAGGCCCCTCAATGACCGCCTGGTGCACCGGCTGGATGTTGACGCTGGCCACCGCCAGCTGGGGCAGCCGACGGCGCAGGTCCGGCAGGGCGTCACGCAGGTCGCTGACGTGGCGGGAGGATCGCAGGACAAAGCGGACCATAAGGTCCTCGTCGGGCGAGGCCGTCACCAGGACGTGCTTGAGCTCCCCGCGGCGCCCGGGGACATCGTAGGGGGCGATCCCCGTGCCAGTCACCAGATCCGCCAGGACGGGCAGGGCGTCGCGGACGGCGGGCACGTGCAGGGGGCAGGACCTCAAGTCGGTGCCGCGGCCGACGGCGTCGAGGATTCCCAGGGTGGGGTGGCGCGAGGTCCCGGCCACCACCATCTTGGCCTTGTTGCGGAAGTGGGTGGGGCTGCTGGGGCAGGGTGGCTGCCACGCGCCAGTGGGTACGTGCGCCCTCAGGAGGGCAGCCACCCGGGCCTGCTTGGCCTCCAGCTGGTCTCCCGGTGGCGTGTCCAGATGGGGGCAGGAGCCGCACCGGCCCTCGTCGTGGAGCACGCACAGTGACGGCTGGTGTCTCACCATAATTTCCTCAGCGTCCTTCTGGGTGTCCCCCCGGCCTCGCAGCGAGCCAGCGCTCCCGGTAGCCGGTCTCGTGGAGGTTCCAGATACGAGCAGGCACACCGGTGACCTCCTCAAGCCGCAGCGCCATCTCGCGGCTGAGCGGGACCTCCCCGTGAAGAAGCCTGCTCACGTGCCTACGGCTCACACCGAGCCTGCGGGAGAGCTCGGCGGCGCTGACCCCCTGGTCCTCCATCCACTCCTCGACAAAGTCGCCGGTAGGCACGACGTAGTTGGGACGCTGAGTCAAGACTGTTCTCCTCGGGGACGACGAGCCCTCGGCTGGCGCTGAGCCGAGCAGGTCACACTAGATAGCGATCCAGATAGCGGATCTAAGCGTACGTACCAGGTATTCGCAACTACGCCCCGGGTGGGTGGGACTGCTGTTCCTCGTTGGGGCGGCTGGGTCCCACAGAGCCGCTTGTCGGACTCGAACCGACGACCTGCTGTTTACAAGACAGCTGCTCTACCAGCTGAGCTAAAGCGGCGGGCGCCTGGTGGCGCAGGACAGTCTGTCACAGGCTGCCCCGCAGGGGAAGCGGCGCTCCGTGAGCCGCCGGGATGCTCCCCCAGCCCTCGGGGTCCAGGGGTGGGCCGTGGGTCCCAGAACACATCGGGTGCACGCTGCCTCCTCAAGGCCAGCGCCCCTGGTTCTGGATTCTGCTTGCTGGGGCTTGGTGGGCGGTACACCGCCGACGTACCGGCGCCAGGACCTAGCGTCTTCTCTCAGGGCGACCGTTTCCTCAGCGCGCCCACCGCGCCCGCAGAGAGTTCGCGTACAGGCGCAGCTCGTCCACCACCGTGGTCTCCAGCACGTCGGTGGCCGCGCTGCCCGGCGTCGTCGAGCACAGCCACTGGAGCTGGAGGCCGTCGGACAGGGCGACGAGCGTGCGCGCCACCAGCCGGGAGGGCATCTGCGGGTCCACGGTGCCAGCCTGCTTGCCCGCCTCGAAGCAGGCCTCAAAGAGCCCCACGGCGCTGCCCAGGTGGGCGGCCATCCAGGCGTGGGCCGGGTGGCTGGCGTCCAGGACCGACACCGAGGTCGCCGTGTAGATCGCGGCCAGCTCGCGGGACTGAGCGCTGCGGTGCAGGAGGTCGATGTAGCGCTCCAGCTGGTGCCAGGGGTCGGCCGACCCCTCGGCCTGGGCCAGGAAGTCAGCAACGTCGCGCTGGTCCCGGCGCTCCAGGACCCTGGTGAACAGCTCCTCCTTGGAGGAGAAGTGGTGGAGGACACCCGCCTTGGAGATGTCGGCAGCCGCGGCGACATCGGCCAGGGAGGTGCCCGCGTAGCCTCGGGAGCCGAACAGCGTGACGGCCTCGGTGAGGATGCGCTCGCGCTTGTCCTCGCTGCCGGCCTTGGGCCTGCCGGGACCGCGCCTGCGTGAGGGACCCGCCTCGCCAGGAGGGGTGTCTGGGCTGCTCATACCTGCATCATGGCACTGCTGGCCCTGGTGCGGCACCTCCGACCCCGCTTACCTTTGTGACAGTGTTCCCGTGACAGGAACGTGATCCTGGTATAGGTTTGGTCCTGGTCCCGGCGCAGACGCCGGTCCTCGCACTGCCAGCCCGAGGGAGGCCCAGATGCCCGCCGAGCCCCGCAACGCCCGTGAAGCCGTTGTCCGTGACGCCGTTGCCCCAGACGCCCGCCCCGCCCCTGCCAGCGGCGGCACCTGCGCTGGCAGCGCCCGTCGGGGCCTAGCGGCCGTGGTGGCGGCGGTGCTCCTGGCCTCAGGGGGCGTGGTGGCCTGCTCCTCCGGCCAGGACCCCGACATCCCCGCCCTGGAGGAGGCCGCCTCCGCCTCCGCGACGCCCGGGGCCTCCCAGGAGGCCACCGCTGAGAGCGGGGCCGCAGCCGAGGACGCGGCCACTGCGTCAGCTGGCAGCGAGGACGGGACGGAAGACGCGGACGGCACCCAGGCCCCGGAGCAGGCCTCTGCCCAGGCCAGCCCGCCCGATCCCAGCGAGGTCACCGCGCAGTCCCTGTCCGACCCCGCCACCGGCTACACGGTGACCTCCGTCCCCGATGACCTCGACCAGGCCCAGGCGGAGGTGCTGCTGGCCTTCGTGGCCTATGACCGCGCCACCTGGGAGGCTCTTCGCGACATGGACGGCCTGGAGGAGGTCGAGGCCACCACCACCGGCAGCGCCCTGGAGTCCTACACCGAGACCTACAACAGGTATGACGAGGCCGCCCAGCACTATGACGGCTCCTTCTCAATGACTGTGGAGTCGGTGGAACTCATCTCAGACTATGGCGTCGCCACGGTGGGATCCTGCGGGGACTACCGAGAAGTAACACGTCTGTCCTCCTCAGGAGAGGACCAGACCCCGGAAGGCTTTCAGAGCACCTCCAGTGCAGACTTCACGCTGATCTACAGCGTCGGGGGATGGAAGGTCTCGTCCTGGTCAGATACGGGGGCAGACTGGTGCTGAGCGCGCACCGCCTCAGGAAGATCAGCCCCGCCTTCGGTGGATGGGGGCGGGGCAGGAGATGCCCCCGCAGGGCGGCCCTGCGGGCTCCGCACCGGCTGGCGCCCCTCCTCCTTGCTGCGGTGCTGGCAGTTGCGGGCCTCCCCGTCGTCTCGACCGCGACAGCGAGAGATGAGGAAAACAACGGAGGCAACGCGCCCAGCGCGGCGGGAGCCAGCCAGTCCTCTGACGGCGGCGCGCAGGTCACGGTGTCGGTGTCCTATACCCAGGCCCAGGCAGGCTCCGAGGGCACCGGGGGTAGCCCGGTCACAACATCCACCCAGGTGGAGACCACCGTGCTGCCCGTGTGCTGGTTCGAGGAGGGAAATACCGGCCAGGAGACTGCCGAGTTCCTGGAGAGGATCGCTACCAGGGATGACGCTGCCAGCATCGTCATGAACTACCGCAACTGGGAGGACCACGCCGAGGACGCCCAGGGCCACTGGTATCTCCCCACCTGTGAGAGGAACAGGTGGGAGGGTGACGACGACCAGGACTTCATCGACCTCGTCACCTCCTTCATGGAGGACAACCCCCCGGTCTACGTGGAGGCCGAGGAGGCGCCTCCCGAGCCCCCGGTGGACGGGGCCACCCTGGCTGCCGCAGCCTGGGACGCGGTGGACATACCCGTGCCAGAGGTAGGCCACAACCCCTCCCTGGGAGAGGGAGGCGCGACCCTGGTGGGCTGGTACACCTGGGTGTGGGCCGCCGGGGACACACCCACCCAGGTCACCGCCACCGCCACCGCCGGACCAGTGACCGCCACCGTCACCGCCACCGCCACCGGCCTGGACCTGTCCGCCCCCGACGCCCAGGTGGACTGCCACGGCTTCGGCACACCCTGGAACCAGGGCGCCGAGGGCACCGACTGCACCGTGGTGTTCACCCGCAGCTCGGCCCACCTGGGCGGGACCACGCCCCTGACCACCTCCGTCCGCTACGAGGTCTCCTATACCGCCACCGACGGCGCCGCCGACACCCTGGACACCGTGACTACCACCAGCACCCACGACATCCCTGTCGCCGAGGTCCAGACCCTCACCACCAACCCCGACTAGAAACGACTAGAAACCCGGAAACACCACCGCCTGCGCTACCAGGGTCCCGGCCCCGGGGGCCAGAAAGCCACCGCGGAGGAAGCCGACAGACTGACACCCGGGGAGACCGACCTCGGGCCAGCAGGATCGACGACGCAGTCACATTCTCACCCTCTGGGCTACCACCAAGACAGCCAGACAAACCCAGCAAGACCGCCGCAAGGGCAGTTCCCCCTGCCCGCCTCATCCTCCCACCGCAGCCAACACGGCTAGTCCTTGTTGATGGTGACGTCACCAGAGTCACCACCCGGCTCGCCGTCATCCCCCAGCACCAGCTCAGCAGCCTCCCTAGCACCCTGGCTAACATTGGAGCGCAGACCGCCTAGGACGTCGTCGTGGTCGGCCCTGGCCACCTCAATAGACATGGCCCACTCACGCACGTCAGAGACAGTCCCTGGACCAGGAGCAGCAGGCAGGTCAACCACCGGCCCGTCCCCCGACCCCGGCTCGT
>NZ_QYRR01000010.1:0-97119 GCF_003591215.1 Actinomyces sp. 2119 | reverse complement strand
GGGGGGCCGGAGGACATCAACGTGGTGCCTATGCGCAGCAGCCTCAACCAGGGGACTGAGGGGATGTACCCGTACAGCTACAAGAAGCTCGAGGACGACATCGCCGCCAGCCGGGGCGCCTACGAGAGCATCGACATCCGGATCGAGTACGACGGCCCACCAGAGGCTCCTTCGGGCACGTCCCTGAAGGGCGTGCCCAAGACCGACCGGGTACCTGTGAAGTTTGAGGCCTGGTGGACCGATGCGAGCGGTGCAAGACAACGGCAGCCGTTTGAGAACTTCTAGGCCTGGAAGGGTGTGATCAGTGTGGGTGTGCGTGACATGAGCGCGGCGGAGGTCTTTGCCCGGGCTGAGGGGCTGCTGGCGGGGTGGCTACGTGAGGAGGGCGGCTCCCGCCTCGACAGTGAGATGGTAGGCATTGGGCTCGTCCAGCGCGGCACTATATGGATGACTGTTGACGGTGAGGCCAGGAGCGTTCAGCCGGAGTCCAGCGAGGTGACGTTTGCTGTGGATGACCTGCGTCGTGCGCAGGCTGTGCCTGGCCTGGGTGCGTGGACGTGGTGCCGGCTGTGGATGGTGGCGGGTGAGTGGGTGCTGCACCAGGAGTGTGACTGGATGCGCGAGCCGGTGCTCGACCCTCCTGGTGGTGGGCGGCCCGGCCCGGGTATCTGTGCCCTGGAGCTGGAGCGCTACCCCCGGGATGCGGAGAACGTCCCGGACTGGATGGCGGAGGGTGTGGCGGCCAACGAGAGACGCAAGGCTGCCAACGCGCGTCGTCGTGAGGCCAGGCGCGCCAAGAAGGAGAAGGAGCGTGAGCGCCAGGCGGCCAAGGCCCAGGCCGCTGAGGCCACCGACCGGCAGGGCGGGCAGGAGGCTGCCCAGTCCGCCGTCCAGGATGCTGCCCGGGGTGTGCCCGGTGCCGGGCAGGCCGGGGAGCCGTCCGGGGGCGAGCCGGAGTAAAGGGGGATGCTGCTGTGCGTTCGCGTGACATGGGGCCGGAGGAGGCGTTTGCCCGGGCTGAGGAGTTGCTGGCGAAGTGGCTGCGTGAGGAGGGGGGCTCCCGTCTCGAGATCGAGACTATTGGTATCGGGCTCGTCCAGAGGGACAAGATGTGGATGACTGTTGACGGGGAGGTCAAGAGAGTGCTGCCTGAGTCGAGTGAGACGGGGTTTGCTGTGGACCACCTGCGTGAGAAGCAGGTGGTTGCTGGGTGGGGTGCGTGGACGTGGTGCCGGCTGTGGATGGTGGCGGGTGAGTGGGTGCTGCACCAGGAGTGTGACTGGATGCGCGAGCCGGTGCTCGAGCGGCCCCCTATCGGGGAGGACGAGTACTCGATCGAGCTGGACCTCTATCCCCGGGATGCGGAGAACATTCCTGTGTGGCTGGCAGAGCGGGTGGCGGCCAACGAGAGGCGCAAGGCCGCTAACGCCCGTCGTCGTGAGGCCAGGCGCGCCAAGAAGGAGAAGGAGCGCCAGGCAGCCCAGGCCCAGGCCGCTGAGGCCACCGACCAGCAGGGCGGGTGGGAGACCACCTAGGCCATTAGTTTTTCTTCGCGTCAGGAAATAGACCGTGACAAGACAGAGAACAACCAGAAAGGACAGCCGTGACCCAGCACCCGGACCACCCCGCTGCGTCTGACTCCGCAGCGGCCAGCAGCCCGCAGCACCCGCCGCAGGAGGAGGCGGACATGGTTCTCCTGGAGGTGGAGCCCGGCGTGGCCGTGCTCGTGGCGCAGGCGGTGCCGCAGGGCTGGACGGTCGAGGTCTTCGGCCTGGGGGAGCACTCTGCCCGCCAGATCGTCCAGGCCCTGGACGACGCCGTGGGCGGGGCAGGCCTGGTGGCCCCGGGGGCCTCCACCCAGGGGCTGGTCCGGCTCTCGCCGGAGACGCTTGCCAGCCTTGCCGCCCTGCCCGCCCGGGCACAGGGTGGCAGCCTAGGAGTCCTCGACCAGGCGCGCGCTCAGGCGAGCCCGCAGACGAGCGGGGACGCCCTCCGGGTCTGCTGGCTGCCTGCGGGCAGCGCGCAGGCAGCCGACCTGCTTCAGGGACTCGGCCGCGCCCAGCCGCTGCTGAGGCTCAGCGCCCACATGACCTTCATCGTGCAGGCTCTTGAGGAGGGCGCGGGCCTGGTGCGCTCCGCGTTTGAGACCCGCTACGAGGACCACTGGCCCGCGATCAGCGACATGCGTGAGACCCTCCTGGGGATCATTGCCCGCTCCCGTGAGACCGGGGTCATCCCCAGGCTGTCCACCGTCGGCGCCATCGCCCCGGACAGAGTGGTCAACGACGAGCATGCCTTCTTTGCCCGCCGCGTCTACAAGCACCGGGAGCACCTGGACACTTACAGTGCCGCCCGCTGGGAGTACCTGAGGGGCAACATCGAGCAGATAGTTGCCGACTACCAGGGCTATCTCACGATGGAGACCATCGACAGCGGGAGGTGGATACTGAGCCCGGGCAGGTTCGCCACGATGACCAGCCGGCCTCCTGACATCGAGAAGACCATGACCTACCAGTCCGTCAACATGCCGGCCAGGTACCAGGAGAAGCTAGGCCACGTGGCCGAGGTCCTCACGATGATCGACGCCCAGCGCCACCTGTGCGCGGAGGTCACCGGTCGGTCCTGGCCCCCGCACGCCCCCGAGCAGCTGGGCGGCGCCACCCTTGATGAGACGGTTGCGGCGATGAGGCGCCACGTGGACCGCCTGCGCGGCAGGTCCGCGGAGGAGCCGCTGGCCGTGGCACCGGCGCTCCAGGTGGTCGGGCAGGAGGTGCCCGGCCAGGCCCTGGCAGCGCTGCGCTGGCTGCTGCCCGCCCCGGAGCCCCTCATCGCCCTGGCCGAGGTGGACCGGGGCAGCCTGACCGGAGCGGCCCAGGGCCTGCGGCCTGGCCCCGACGGGGGGCCGGCGGTGCAGGCGAGCACCTACCTGGGCGTCACCTCCACCCGACTCTTCCTCTCTTCGGTGCCTGCGCTGGTGGAGGAGGGCAGGATCGAGCTCAGCCTCCCTCTTGCCGACCTGCGCTACGTCCGGTTCAGGATGGTGGATCGCAGGGCCGTCATGGACATCACCATGAAGGAGGAGGACCTCAGCATCGGCTTCGCACAGTCGGCTGTCTCCTCCGGCTTCACCACCGGCCTCGCCCACCGGGTGGCGGACATCCTGATGACGGCGGCGAGCATCCCCGAGGAGGAGCAGCGCAGTGACCCGCTGTTCACCAGGGCAACCAGCCGTGAGCGCCGGGAGTGACGCTCCCGGTCGTGGCGGCACCCGCGAGTGACCTGCCGTGAACGGCGGGAATGACGGGCCGGGCGGCAGGCCCGGCCCGGCTGATCGAGCTGATGAGGAACCCGAGGAAAGACCATCATGACTCAGAACCCTCAACATCCCCACGACCCTGAGGCGTCAGGACCCCAGGAGCCCGGGACCGCAGGTTACGGGGCGGCTTATGGCGACACTGCTGGGCAGCAGCCCGCCTACCCGGGCGGCTACGGCACCGTAGCGCCGTCGGCACAGGGAGATGGCGACGGCTTTGCACTACCGTCAGTGCAAGCGAGCGGCTACGGTGCCCCTCCTGAGGGACTGCCTCCCGGCATGGGGCCGACGTCGGCTCCCGGCGGTGGAGGCATGGGCTTCCAGCCCTCGTCCCTCCCGCTGTACCCCCGTGTCCAGGTGGGGCCAGCATGGCGGTGGGCGTGGTCGCGGGTGTCGAGTAATCCCGCTGTCTTTGGCGGTGGTCCGCTGTTCCTGGTGGTTTTCTACCTCCTGATGGCGGCTTGCGTCTTTCCGCTGAGCACGGTGGTGGAGAACGCGTCAGATACTGTGGCCTGGGTTCTCCTGGTGCCGCTTTTCGCGGCGGTGCTGGCATTCCTGCTGGGGCTTATGACCGTCACGGTAGGCGCGTACCACGCGTGCCTGGTCGCGGCTCGCGGGGAGCGTGCGCGGCTGCGGGACTTCCTGGTCTTCCCCAACCGCTGGCGTACCATGGCCGTCTATCTTGTTGCCACTGTTCTTACTCTTGCCGGGTTGCTGGTTATCATCGGTACGCCGATCGTGGCCTACTTCTGCCTCTTTGCGATCTTTGTCTCCCTGGACCAGGGGACGCCCGTGTTCCGGTCTATCTCGCGATCCTTCTCGATGATGCGTCACGGCGCGAGTGGCGACATGGTGCCCCTGTTCCTGGTGATTCTGGTTCAAAATATGGTCGGCGCCTTTACTACAATTGGTAGTATTTTCACTGTTCCCGTGGGGATTCTCATGGCCGCCTACGCCTACGTGCGCCTGAGCGCGTCCAGCCCCGGCCAGCCCGCGTACGGCCAGCCGGGCCACTGGCAGGAGGGCTCCTGATGACTGTCACTAGTGAGGTCGTGGACGGCGTTCCGGTCGTGCGTGCCAGGAGCCTGCAGGAGTGGCGCGACTGGCTGGAGGAGAACGGCCGGCGTACCTCGAGGGTCTGGCTCATCGTCTACAAGAAGGGCGCCTCCCAGGCCAGCGTGCGCTTCCGTGACGCCGTCGAGCACGCGCTGTGCTTCGGCTGGGTCGACAGCAAGGCCGTGAGGCGCGACCGCGACAGCTGCTACCTGAAGTTCCACCAGCGCAGCCCCAGGAGCAGCTGGGGGCGGGCCAGCCGGGAGCGTGCCGAGCGCCTGACCAGGGCTGGGTACATGCGCCCGGAGGGCCAGAAGGTCATCGACGAGGCGAAGGCCTCCGGGAGGTGGGACGAGCACGCCGACGCCCAGAACCTGGTCGTCCCCGAGGACCTGCGGGCCGCGCTGGAGGCGGACAAGCAGGCGCTGGCCCGCTTCTCGGCCTTCCCCCCGTCCTCACGACGACTCATCCTGCAGTGGATATCCAGCGCAAAGAAGCTGGAGACACGTCAGCGCCGGATCACCAGGACCGTCGAGCTGGCGGCACACAACATCCGCGCCAACCACCCCAGCCATAGGTCGTGAGGCGGTGTCATCCCAGCGTGCGTTGTGCCATCCTGGCTCACGTGGATCGGGCTGAGGCGAACGACGTCGTAGGGGCCTGGAGCTGTGTCAGCCAGGAGCGACAGAATTCGGCGGCGCTTGCATCGCGTGAGACAGGCTGTCACCGTTCTAGCGCGGCTCACATCGCCATAACGCATATACCCGTCGTCCTCCCTCCGCCTCCCCCGCGCCCTGGTGTCCGTCACGCCGGGGCGGGACCGCCGACCTCTGAGCTCACATGCCAGGACAGGCGGGACGTATCCGGGAGATATTTCTGCGTTACCCGCCGGTGCTGCCTCTGGCTTGTAGGCTTGGGGACACAGGTTCCCAAGCGCCGCGGCAGAGGCGGTTTGAGCCCGGTGCGCCCGGGCGGATAGGAGATCTCATGCCCGAGTGGTCCTTTGAAGCCCAGATGGAGGCTGTTGACAGCCTGCAGACCCACCTGGCCGAGTTTATGCGCTCCGCAGGCGTGAGCGAGGTGGTGGTCGAGGTCCAGTGCGTGGGCACGCGAGCCGCCGCCCGCACCCGCGCTCTGCGCCCAGGAGGCGACTGGGAGGAGAACGTGGTCCCTGGCCCGATCGTGGAGGAGTCAGTGCGCCTGCGCTCGCCCATGGCCCGCCCCGGAGGAGGCGCGTGGACATGGGCGTCGCTGACCATGAGCAGCCGTGACTACCAGCTGGCCTCCGACTTCGACTACGACCACCAGCCCCAGCTCACCCCCCCCGTCACCGCGGACGACTGTGCCGAGGAGCTGCGTCTCTTCCCCCGTGACCCCCGGGCCACCCCCGACTGGCTGGCTCAGGGACGGCGTTGACAGTCTGGCCCAGGAGCGACGTTCTGACAAAGGGGCCTGGTCCAGGGGGCGACGCTGGCGGTCCCCGACCGTAGCGCATGATGGGGGTCACCCGGTTGCCGCCAGGTGACCCCCCGAGGCTGGCGGCTCAGATGAACTATCTGCCGAGGGTCTCAGGCGGACTCGGGCGGCCGGGTAGTTCCCTCCGCTTTGTCCAGGCTGCGATCCCATCGTGTCGTGTCGACAATACACAGCCCAGATCCAGGGTGTAGAAGGCGTCGGTATCTCCTGGTACTCTCCCGGAAACGGGCTTAGGGATCACCAGCCCGCCGTGTCGACGATGGCGCTCTCGCCACGATATCCTCAAGGCAGGCCTGTGCAGCCTGTCGGAAACGACCTCGGCCCTAAGAGACGGCTGGAGGCTGCTCTCGGCATGTGCGAACAGCTCCTGGACCAGGTGCCGGTCAAGGGCTTCAAGATCGACCCTGGTGGAGGAGGGAACTGGGATGACGTCTCTATCAAGGAGCTCTGCGAGCGCGTCGGTTGCAGGTTGGTGATCTCCCGGGATGTATCTCAGGCAGCCAAGCGCCATATCAGAGACAATATGGGTGCGTTGAAGCTTGTCAAGGACCGCCGTAACAGGCTGGCGCACGGCTCGCTGTCCTTTGTCGAGTGCTGTGGGGAAACCGTGACAGTCGGTGAGCTCAAGGAGGTTGCCGACGCGGTCAGTGACTACCTGCGAGAAGCCGTCGGCTGCTTCGATAGCTTCATCGCGCGTGAGATCGTAGGCAAGAGGAGACGGGAAAGAAGACGGGAGGTGCGAGTTTCGTGAGAAAGGAGGTCGGCACCCTCTCGATCCGTGCTGTTGATCTGTTCTGTGGAGTCGGTGGACTCACCCACGGCCTCGCCCGGGCTGGCATAGACGTCGTAGCCGGGATCGATATTGATCCCGCATGCAGGTATCCCTATGAGGCTAACAATGAGGCGAGGTTCGTTGAAGGCGACGTGAATGACCTTGAGGCGTCAGAGGTAGAGCGGCTCGTCGGTGGAGCTGATGTCAGCCTGATTGCCGGGTGCGCGCCCTGCCAGCCGTTCTCGACATACAGCCGCTCTGGCCGCAGCAAGAGGCGCGGTAGCGACTGGCAGCTTGTTGAGACGTTTGGCAGGCTGGTGCGAGAGGTCCAGCCTGACCTCGTGACGATGGAGAATGTGCCGCAGCTGCTGGACCATCCGGTATTTAGCCGGTTCGTGGAGGACCTGAGTGGCTACTCGGTCGGGTGGTCCGTAGTCCAGGCCGCTCGTATTGGTGTCCCGCAGACAAGAAAGCGTCTTGTCCTGGTCGCCTCACGACTCGGCGACGTCGGCCTTCCCCTCTCGCAGGAGGGGAAGGAAGCAAGGACTGTGCGTCAGGCTATCGGGGGACTCCGCCCCATCAGGGCTGGCGAGTCGGACCCCGAGGACCGGCTGCACGTAGCCTCTCGGCTGAGCAGGGTGAACCTGGAGCGGATACGTCATTCGAAGCCGGGGGGGACGTGGCGTGACTGGCCCGAGGACCTCCGAGCCGCGTGTCACCGCAAGACCAGTGGTGCGACCTACCCGAGCGTGTACGGACGCATGTCCTGGGATGAGGCGAGTCCGACCATCACTACTCAGTGCTTCGGATACGGCAACGGGCGTTTCGGGCATCCCGAGCAGGATCGGGCCATCTCACTTCGCGAGGCCGCGATCTTGCAGACCTTCCCGCCGAAGTACAAGTTTGTGCGGCCCGATGAGCCTGTCCGGTTCAACGTCCTGGGCCGCCTCATAGGTAACGCTGTTCCCGTGCGCCTGGGAGAGGCGGTGGGGCAGACGCTGGTGGCGCATGCCGCACAGTTCACTCGTCCAAACCACGCCGTGGAGGCGCACTGAGGGCGGCTGCGTCAGCGAGGGGCTCGTATGGCGTCAGGCTGGGAGCGGAACCGTGGCACGCGGCTTAACGACCGGGCGGCACATCAAGGTCCGTTCGTAAGCACCAGGTGTCTCACGGCTCACAGCTAGTAGCCCGCGATGCCCTAGCCCAGGGGGTAGCCGAGATCGGCGCCGTCGGGCAGCGGGGTGATGCTGGCAAACCTGCGGGCGGCCTGCACCCCGGTAGTCAGGCTGCACTCCGGGCTGCCCGCCAGGGCCAGCAGTGCCTCCTCGGTCAGGTCGGCTCCCTGGCTAACAGCACGGCGCAGGGCGTGCCTGCGGCAGGTGTCGAAGGCCTCCTCGACGTCACGGGCCAGGGCGCGTGCCTCCTGCCTCGGTCTGTGGTGGATCCGAAAGTCGTGCGCCATGTCCATCAGCTTCTGCAGGACAGGCCCGGGAATGTCCGGGACGCGTGCGAGGACCTCACGGACACCTTCCACGGTCATCAGCGGGTCCGCGGCCAGCGGGTCATCGGCGGGAGGCTCCTCAGGGCCAAGGCCGGGGCCAGTGCCGGGGCCGCCGCCAAAGAAGAACTCGTTGACGACCTCGTCCGTCAGTGCCCGCAGGCGCGCCTCCCTCTCATCGGTGGGAGGCTTTCTAGGGCTGAGGTCCACCCCGAAGAAGTAGTCGGAGAAGGAGTCGTCAGCGTACTGCTGCAGGCACTCATCACCCGCTGCCAGCATCTCCAGTCCGCTCAGCTCGACACCAGCGTCGTCGGTGTCAGGTTCCCACCACTGCTGCCCGTCGTAGAGCGCGGCAACAGTCCACCACTGGACGTGCCGGGTCTGTCTGTCCTGTGGTCTCCAAGGCAGGAGCCGGGCAGCCCACTCCGGCAGGCCCCGGCGCGGGTCCTCCTCGCCGGAGTAGCCGAAGGACACGTCCCGGTCGAAGCCCGCCAGCAGTGCCCGGCCACCAGTGAGCTGGATCAACTGCGCCCAGGAGCCGCCGCCGTCACTGTAGTACCACCCGTGGGGCTGCGCTCCGGTGTAGTGCGGAGGGACCAGCACGGTGTCCCCAGGCTCCCCGGTGTCCCCGGCGCGGGGGCCGCCGACCCTGTTGAGGGAGGCGTTCATGAGGGCTGCGTCCACCGCGATATGGCGGGTCATGGTCTCGACGTCGGGCAGGTCGCGGGTTCTCAGGCCAGGGCTGCTGGAGGCGTCGGTGCTCACCCCTCCAACCGTAGCAAGACGTGCCGCTGTCGCGGACGCCACCCCTACCACCCGCTACCATGGTCCCTGCGACAGGGGAGCGCCCTGTCACCGACTAGTGGAGCGCATGGGGTTGCTTCCTAGACGGGGTCATGTCATACTCTGTGTGCCGCTGCATTACGGTGCGGAGCGGAAGTAGACGCCGGGCGCCTGTGAGGTCATAGGGCCCGGCGTTCGCGCTACCTGGTGGGCTGCATCGTCTCCAGCCGGACGGAAGCAGCCAGCAGGTTCCAGTTTGTGGTTTTCCCTGTCCTCGCGTCGCCGTAAGCACCAAGAACCTGGTCAGGTACCCACAGATGCGGTTCTTCATCACCGTAGGCGTGCTGCAGGCTGAAGCGTGTGGAGATCATCCCGCTTTGACGAGCGATAGCGACAGTGGCTTGATCCTTGTCGTCCTGCTTCCGTTGCCTGTGCTCAAGCACCAACCTCCCGACATCGTAGTCACAGGCAAGAATTGTCACTAGCGTCATGAGCGCCTGCTGGCGTGCCTGCTCTTCGTGAGCACCATGCACCAAGGGAGAGGCGAGGACAATCAGATGGCGGGCAGAGGAGGAGCCGATGACGCGACACGCCTCTTTCCTGACGTGGGGCACGGAGTCCCGCCAGTGGAGCTTGGGTCCTCGCGCGAGTTTCTTCAGGGGGCTGATCGGGTCCGGGAGGGCGTCGTCATGAAGATAGGCGCCGAGCAAGTACATCGACTCGGGTACACCTGTGCGACGGATGCTCTCATCGCCGTAAGCCGTCACCGTCACGGATGAACAATAGCCGAACGGGCGGTGTTCTTCAGCGTCTGCGTCTCCAAGCCAGAACAGCCTGCCTACACCCACCACACGGCCCCGCCACCACCCGCTACCATGGACCCTGCGACAGGGGAGCGCCCCGCCGCCAGGCAGCCCGGGTCCGGCCAGCGTGCCAACCACCACGGCCAACCCGGCCCCGTCAGCGGCAGCGGCGCTGAGAGTGCGGGCACCCGCAGACCCTCGAACCTGCTCCGGCTAGCACCGGCGAAGGAAGTCGAGACATCTCCCTGGGCAGTGCGCGCAGCACCGTGGCCAGCGTGCCGCCTGCCCAGGCCCTCCGGACCACCATCCTGGAGGCACAGCCATGACAACCATGACAACAACACAGACACCCCAGAGCAGCCGACTCCGGCCGTGCGCTCACGCCCAGCCGTGCAGCCGTTCCCAGGTGCGCACTGGCCCCCGGCTGCTGGTTCCGCAGCCACTGACCCGGCTGGGGCCGGGACGCTCCCGTTCCCGCCTCAGCCCCGCCCCCACCTGCGCCGCCCGCCTCAGCCCCACCCCTTCCCGCCGCAGCCTTCTCACCGCCGGGGGCGCCGGGGCGCTGGCGGCCACGCTGTCGGCCGCCCTGGCCGCCTGCTCAGGCGGGGACCCCGGCGGCGCAGCCTCCGGCAGCACCGTCACTGTGGTCACCCACGACTCCTTCAGCCTCTCCGAGGACCTCCTCGCCGCCTTCGAGGCCGACACCGGCTACACGCTGACCACCCTGCCCTCCGGTGACACCGGCGAGCTGGTCAACCGGCTTGTTCTCACCAAGGACGCCCCCCTGGGCGACGCCGTCTACGGCATCGACAACACCTACGCCTCCCGAGCCCTGGCCGAGGGCGTCATCGACACCACCGCCGTCCCCGCCCTGCCCCCGGGGGCCGACGGCTACGTCGTCGAGGACACCCCTGCCCTGGCCCCCGTCGACGTCGGCGACGTCTGCCTCAACATCGACACCGCCTACTTCGCCGACCGCGACCTCGCTGCACCGAGCACCTTTGAGGACCTCGCCGACAGCGACTACGCCCCCCTCCTGGTGGCCATCGACCCCTCCACCTCCTCCACCGGCCTGGCCTGGATGCTGGCCACCGTCGGCCACTTCGGCACCGGTGCCGGCTCCGGCTTCGCCAGCTACTGGAAGACGCTGGTCGAGGGCGGGACCCGCATCGACGCCGGGTGGTCCGACGCCTACTACACCGACTTCACCGCAGGCGGCGGCCAGGGCTCCTACCCGGTCGTGGTGTCCTACTCCTCCTCGCCCGCCTACACCCTCACCGACGACGGCTCGGCCACCACCACCGCGGCCCTGCCTGCCACCGCCTTCCGCCAGGTGGAGTACGCCGGGGTGCTCACCGGGGCCGCCAACCCGGAAGGAGGCCGGGCCTTCGTGGAGTGGATGCTCTCCCGGGCGGTCCAGGAGGACATCCCCGGCCAGATGTACATGTACCCCGTGGATGCCGAGGCCTCCCTGCCCCCCGAGCTGGAGTCCTTCGGGCCGCTGGCTCCCGACCCCGTCACTGTCAGCCCCCAGGACATCACCGCCCACCGGGAGGAGTGGCTGAGCGCCTGGAGCGAGGCTGTCGGCGCGTGAGCCCGGCAGCAGGCGGGGTGCCCGAGCGCCCGGGGAACAGCGAGCCCGACAGCCTTGCCCCGGTCACGCGACGGGGCGGGCACGGGCGTACCGGTGAGCCCGGGCACCCCAGGTCCGGCGGTCACGTCGGCCGGGCAGGAGCGCCCCTGTCCCGGGCCGGCCCGCCCGGCCCGAGGCCCAGCTGGGCGGAGCGCCTGGGCTGGACCCTGGCGCTCGCCCTGCCTCTGGGCCTGCTCGCCCTCCTGTTCGCCTGGCCGGTGGCCACCCTGGTGGCGCGCGGCCTGGCCCCCGAGGGCGTGCCCGACCCCGGTGGTGTCGCCGAGGTCCTTACCCGGGAGCGCACCTGGCGGGTCCTGCGACAGACCCTGGTCCAGGCCGCCCTGGCCACCACCGCCTGCGTGGTCCTGGGCGTGCCCGGGGCGCTGGTCCTCTACCGACGCCGCTTCCCTGGGCGGGGCCTGCTGCGCGCCGTGGTCACCGTCCCCTTCGTGCTGCCCACCGTCGTGGTGGGCACCGCCTTCCACGCGCTGGTCACCACCGGCGGCCCCCTGGAGGCGCTGGGCCTGGACGGGACGACGACGGCGGTGGTCGCCGCCCTGGCCTTCTTCAACTACGGCCTGGTGGTACGCACTGTGGGCACCATGTGGTCCCGGCTGGACCCCCGCGCCGTGGAGGCCGCCCGGGCGCTGGGGGCCTCACCGGCCCGTGCCCTGGCTACCGTCACCCTGCCCGCCCTGGCTCCTGCCGTGGCCTCCTCCGCCTCGCTGACCTTCCTGTTCAGCGCCACTGCCTACGGGGTGGTCCTGGTGCTGGGCGGCCCGAGCACGGGCACCGTCGAGACCGAGATCTATGTGCTCACCACCCAGTACCTCGACCTGCGGGCGGCGGCCGTCCTGTCCATGCTCCAGCTCGGTGTCGTCGCTGCGGCCCTGTGGGTGGCCGAGCGTGCCCGACGGGCCACCCAGGTGCGCCTGCGCACGCGTACCGAGGTGAGGCCCACCCGCCTGAGCCCTGCCGACCTGCCCGCCCTCCTGGTCACCGCTGCCACCGTCGCCGGGTTGCTGGTGGCCCCCATGGCGGTCCTGGTGACGCGCTCCCTACAGCGCGACGGCGCCTGGACCCTGGCCAACTATGCCGACCTGGCCACCACCGGGGGGCGCAACGCGTTGGTGGTCACCGTGTGGCAGGCGGCCGCAGCCTCCGTGCGGGTGGCCGTGGTCGCCGCCATCATCGCCCTGGTGGTGGGGGTGGCTGTCAGCCTGCTCCTGTCCCGACGGCCCCGGGGGCGCTGGCTCGCCCGGGCGCTGGTCGTCCTGGACGCCGTCTTCATGCTGCCTCTGGGGGTCTCCGCGGTCACCGTGGGCTTCGGCTTCCTCATCACCCTGAGCCGCCCGCCCCTGTCCCTGACTCGCTCCTGGTGGGTGCTGCCCCTGGCCCAGGCGGTGGTGGCCGTCCCCCTGGTGGTGCGCACTCTCCTGCCGTCCCTGCGCGCTGTCGACCCCCGCCAGCGCCAGGCCGCCGCCGCCCTGGGAGCCGGGCCGGGCCGAGTGCTGCTGAGCGTGGACGGCCCCCAGGCGCTGCGCTCGGGCGGGCTGGCCGCAGGTCTGGCCCTGGCGACCTCCCTGGGCGAGTTCGGGGCGACGTCGTTCCTGGCCCGCCCCCAGGAGCCCACCTTGCCGGTGGTGGTCTACCGCCTCATCTCCAGCCCGGGGGCGCAGAACCAGGGGATGGCCCTGGCCGCCGGGGTCGTGCTCGCCGTGGGGGCGGGACTGGTCATGCTGGGATGCGAGGCGCTGGCGCGCGTGGCTGAGCTGAGAGGACAGGAGCGATGACCATGACCAGGACGATCATGACCAGGAGGATCATGACCAGCATGAGTCCCGGGACCAGCAGCAACGGTACGGCCGGTACGACTAGCGGTGCGCCCGGGACCAGTGGCGCCGCCACAGGTGAGGCCGCCGGTACAGCCAGCACGGCCGGCCCGGGCGCCAGGGGCCTGTCCGTACGCGGCCTCGCCGTGACCTATGGGGGGCGCACTGCTACCGGTGCCGTCAGCGGCCTCGACCTTGACGTGGCCCCCGGGGAGGTCGTCGCGCTCCTGGGTCCCTCCGGCTGTGGCAAGTCCTCGCTGCTGCGCGCCGTGGCAGGCCTGGAGGACCTGGCCGCCGGGGAGGTCCGCTGGGACGGTGAGGACGTGGTGGGCCTGCCTGTCCACCGGCGCGGGTTCGGGCTGATGTTCCAGGACGGGCAGCTCTTTGAGCACCGCGACGTGGCCGGGAACGTCGCCTACGGGCTGAGGCGGCTCCCGCGGGGCCAACGTGCCCAGAGGGTGGAGGAGATGCTGGCGCTCGTGGGGCTGTCCGGCCTGGGGCGGCGCCGGGTGGCGACGCTGTCGGGCGGCCAGGCCCAGCGTGTGGCCCTGGCCCGCTCACTGGCCCCCTCCCCACGGCTCCTCCTGCTGGACGAGCCCCTGTCCTCCCTGGACCGTGCCCTGCGTGACCAGCTGGCCGCAGACCTGCGCTCCATCCTGCGTGCCCAGGGAACCACCGCCCTCTATGTCACCCACGACCAGGACGAGGCGATGACTGTGGCTGACCGTGTCGGTGTCATGGGTTCGGGCCGCCTCCTGCGGCTGGACACCCCCGAGAGGCTGTGGGCGCACCCGGGCAGCGACGAGGTCGCCAGGTTCCTCGGCTTCGGGCCGTTCCTGGCCGCGGGGGCGGGGGGCGGGTCCTGCCTCGCCCTGGCGCCCGGGGCGCTGCGGGCACAGGAGTCCGGGGAGACTCTGAGGGTCTCACCAGGCACAGGCTCCGGGCAGGTCGGTGCCGGGGAGTCGGCAGCCACCGGGAAGGCAGGGGAGCAGACGGGAGCACCGGGTCTGAGGACGCAGCCGCCGGTCAGGCTGGTCGGCGCCACCCTGGGCTCGAGGGTGCGCCGGGGCAGGTGGGAGGTGGAGGTCCTCCTCGGGCCCGGCCAGGTGGTCACTCTGGGTGCCGACCGGTTCGTGACCACGGGGCGCGAGCGGGTTGCCGTCGTGGCCAGGGCTGCCAGTCAGCCAGGTGAGCCGGTGATCGCGCTGCTCGACCTGACAAGGACCGCGCTCCTGCCTCGGTACGCAGGGGGCGGGGAGCCGGCCTCATGACGGTGGGCCTGGCGGTGGACGCCGCGATCCTGTGCGAGGGGCGGGGACGTGGGCGGCTGCCGGACTGTGACGGGCAGGCGGGTCAGTGAGAGGTAAGTGAGAGGTAGCAGCATCCCGTAGCCTTGTGCCGGTGGGTGCTGCCGGGACACGGCGGCCCCGCCTCTGGCCACCTGTCCACCACCGCCCGTCTCTCTTCTGCCTTTCCGTTCTGTCTTCTCCGTCTTTCTCGTCTTTTGCCTGTCGTCACCTTCCCAGCGCAAGGAGGCAGTTGTGCCCACCTATGCCCACTACCGCAGCCAGCTGGAGGCGCTGACTGAGCGCCTGCGGGTCTACCTGGACCGCCTGGAGGCGCGCGCTCGCGAGTACACCGCCCAGGCCGCCTCCGTGACCGCCGGGCTCCAGGTGAGCGACCCCGGGGCCGCACAGGAGCACCGTGCAGAGGTCCGTCGCACCGTCATGTACCTCCACACCAAGGCGCAGCGCACCTTCGACCAGCATCTTGCTCCCTTTGGCAGGATCGACGACGACCACCTCACCCCGCAGGAGCGCGCTGCCCTGGAGAACCTCCTGGAGACGGCCAGGGCTATGGTGGGCGACTTTCGGACCCGGCTGGAGCGTGTCGTGGACGGGGCGCCCACCCGGTCCCGGCCAGGCCTGGAGGACCAGGCTACCGACCAGATCCCGGCGTACCAGCCCCCTGAACAGCCCCGGCAGGACCTTGCTCAGCAGGACCTGCCCTACCACGACGTGCCCCAGTCCGCGGGGTGGGACAGGGCGGTCGAGGACTGGAGGCTGGCCCAGGCCTCCTTCACCTGTCAGCGGTGCGGCACCCGCGTGCCTCTTCCCGAGCTCTACCACGTGGCGGTCTACCTCACCTGCCCGGGTTGCGGCTCCCGGGTCGTCTTCCAGCCCTCCCCCGCCATGCAGGCGGCACCGGAGTGGGCGGAGGAGCTGGCGCAGGAGCAGGCTGCCCCGCAGAGACGCCGCTATGAGGAGCAGACCGCCCAGGAGTCGGCCCCGGGGATGAGGCTGGTCCACGACGTGTACTACCGGCTGGCCTGGTTCCACGCGCTCTCCAGCATGCTGCCCTTCTACGCCAGGACCAGGAGGCAGGCTTTCCTGGGCGAGCTGGGCTCCTGCTACCAGCCGCAGAGCAGCCCGCAGAGTTCCCGCTACGCCGAGATGGAGTACGTCAACATCATCGGCTCCTTCGGGGACTACGCAGCCGTGCTCCGCCAGCAGGGGCTCGCCGCTCACCTGGAGCTGCTGCTCGCTGTGGTGCGCTCGGTCATGCGCCCCGGGGACGCCCTGGCTCACAGCGTGCTGGAGGGCACCTACACCGAGGCCGCCTACCAGCAGCGTGCCGACGCGGCCCTGCGGCTGCCCGACGCCCTGCCGCGTTGACCGGCGTGACCGGAGGCTGACCCGCCCCTGTCCTGGACCTGCCCGACGACCCCTCCGAGAGGACTCCACCATGTCCGGATACAGCGCCGAGAGCTACTACCGCCTGGACCTGCCCCACGGCTTCAGCCGTCCCATGAACGTGGGGATACCGGGGGAGGAGATGGTCCACCTGCACTATCCGCAGGTGCCCGCGAACCTGCCCCCGGGCGCTGCCGAGTACGCTCAGGCCTGGTGGCAGACCTGGAGCCCCCTGCTCGACGGGCACATCGACGTCGCTCGTGCCGCTGAGGCGGGCAACATCCCCCAGGCCGAGCAGCTGCTCTACAACTGGGAGCAGTCCGTCCTGCGGGCCAGTGCCGACGCGCACCAGATGGGTGACTTCCAGGGAGGGCGCACCCTGGTGATCGGCTCCGACGAGATCGAGGGACGCTTTGCCGACGTCGTCGACGCGCTGCGGGAGTTCATGCGGGTCCGTGCTGCTGGTGGGGACGACTCGGAGGCTGTCGGTACCGCCCACCTGGCTATCGGTGACCTCCACATCGACCTCAACCGCTTCGTGGCGCTCTTCCTGGCCAGCCCTACCGTCACGGTGACCGCCCAGGTCGAGGAGGCGGATCCGGCCGACCTGGCCGCAGAGGCGGAGCCGGTCGGCCAGCTCGACGCGTCCAGGCGCGTGCCCAGCGACGTACCGGACGCTTTCAATGACACGCCCCGGGACACGCCCCGGGACACGCCCTGGGACACGCCCTGGGACACGCCCCGGGACATTGCCGCTGACATCGAGTTCTGAGACGCCTGGCCCGTCCCGGAGCGGACGGGCCGCCCGCGTTGTGATGAGGCTTCCAGCAAGCTGACGGACACTGGGCGACGGACCTGGCCGGACCCGGCTAGGCTCGGCAGCCGAGGCCGCCTGGCCAGGCGGGCGGTCCGTGACGCCCTGGCACCGCCGTTCCAGGGCGGACCTGCACGGCACGGGAGACGCGACGCGGGGACCAGACAGGAAGGAGCTCTCTGAGCCGATGGCAGCATTCCAGGTTGACCTGCGCGGGATGGTGGACCTCCTCTCGCGCAACCTCTACTCGGGCCCCCGTGTCTATGTCCGCGAGCTGCTCCAGAACACGGTGGACGCCATCGCGGCCCGGCGCGCCCTGGACCCGGGCTGCCCCGCCGAGGTCACCCTCACTGTCGCCGACGGAGGCCTGACCTGCCACGACACCGGTGTCGGGCTGACGCTGGAGGAGGCCGGAGAACTCCTGTCAACCATCGGTACCTCCTCCAAGCGTGACGAGCTGGGGCTGGCGCGTGGCGACTACCTGGGCCAGTTCGGTATCGGCATGCTGTCGTGCTTTATGGTCTCCAGCGAGATCCTGGTGCGCTCCCGGTCCGCCCGTGCCCCGGACAGCCCCACTGTGACCTGGACGGGCAGCACCGACGGGACCTACGAGGTGCGCGCCCTGGACCCTGGCGACCCCACCAGCCTGGACCATCCGGGCACCAGCGTCACGCTGACCGGCCTGCCCGGCGAGCCGTGGCTGGAGTCGGCCACGGTGCGTGCCCTGGTGGACGAGTTCGGCTCCCTGCTCCCGGTCGAGGTCCAGGTACGCAGTGGTGGGGGGACCCTCACCCGCCACGCCCGCCAGGCCGCCCCGTGGGAACTGACCCGCCAGGAGCAGGAGGACTGGTGCCGTGAGCACCTGGGGGTCGACCCCTTCGACGTCATCGATCTGAAGGTGCCTGCCGCCGGGCTGCGTGGGATCGCGGTAGTGGTGACTGCGGCCCACCCCACGGCCGGCGCCCACCACACCGCCTATGTCAGGCGCATGCTCGTCTCGCGCCACGCGGAGGGGCTGGCCCCGGAGTGGGCCTACTTCGTGCGGGTGGTGGCCGATGCCTCCCACCTGCGCCTGACCGCCTCGCGCGAGCAGCTCGTGGACGACGACCTGCGCTGCCACACCCAAGAGGCAGTCGGCCAGGCGGTGCGCGCCTGGCTGGAGCGCCTGGCGCGTACCGACCCCGGGGGCTTCGCCGAGTTCATGGCCGCCCACGCCGTGGGGCTGCGCAGCGTCGCCGTCAGCGACGGCGCCATGCTGGAGCTGGTGGTGTCCTACGCGCCGATGGAGACGACCCTGGGGCCGAGGACTCTCTCCCAGCTGGCCTCCAGCGGGCAGAGAGTCCGGTTTACCCGGACCGTGGACCAGTACCGGGCGCTGGCGGACGTAGCCGCTGCCCAGGGCATCGTCCTGGTCAACGCGGGCTACGCCTATGAGGAGGAGGTCGTCTCCGCCTTCCTGGCCCGCGCCGACCTCCTGGGTGCCAGGGCGGACATCGCGCTGGTGGACCCCGGCGAGCTGCTGGAGGCCTTCACCCCCTGCTCCCCGGCGGAGGAGGCGCAGGCCCTCGACGTCCTCGTGCTCGCTTCCCAGGCAATCGACCCCCAGGACTGCGAGGTGGTCATGCGCCGCTTCGAGCCGACCAGCCTGCCGGCCCTCTACCTGCCCGACCCTGACCTGGCCGGCCTTGTGGCCGTGCGCGTCTCCCACCCGGCGGCCTCCGGCGTGTGGTCGCAGGTCCTGGGTGTGGCTGACCCGCTCGCAGGCACCCGCGTGCCCCGCCTCGTCCTCAACCGGGCCAACCCGCTGATCGTCCGGCTGGTGACAGCAGGGGCGGATGACGCCGTCGTCGTGCAGATGCTGCGCGGCCTCTATATCCAGTGCCTCCTCCAGGGCAGGCAGACCCTGGGACCCAGGGAGCGCTCGTGGGCCGCCGAGACGCTCGGTGCCCTGCTGGACGCAGCCCTGCCGGGGCCGCAGCCATGACGCCGCGACGCCGCCGCTCCTGACGCCGCCTCCTGCGCTCCTGACCGGAAGGAACCACCCATGACCACACGTGAAGACATCCGTGAGCGCCTCGCCTACGCCGACGCCCTGAGACGCGACCCCCGGGCCTCCGCGCTGGTCGCCGAGGCCGTCACCTGGGCAGACGCCCTGGGCGAGGAGGATCTTCAGGTCGTGGCGCGCCTGGCTCTGACCGACGGCTACCTGCACGGCAACGAGGAGTGGAAGGCGCTGGAACCCTTTGTGCGCAACCTCGCGCGCTACCAGGAGCGCCCGGACCTGTTCGACGCCGACCAGGCCCGCAGGCTGCGTCGGCACTTCACGCGGGTGGTTGCCGTGGCCGCCGCCAACCCGAGGGTGGCCAAGGGCCAGGTGCGCCAGCTGGAGGCCAGCCTGGAGGAGCTCTACCGCAGCGAGGGCGCCTCCATGCACGTGGTCCACGGTGTGCGGGCCACGGTGGCCGGATTGCTGGGACTGGAGGAGGAGGCCGCTGAGGAGCTAGCCGCGTGGAGGGCCACGCCCCGTGACGACAGCTCTGACTGCGAGGGCTGCGACCCCGCGCGCCAGGTGGCCTTCGCCTACCGGACGGAGAGGTGGGAGCTGGCGGTCGCCACAGCGGTGCCTGTGCTGCGCGGGGAGGTCGGTTGCGGTCTTCAGGCCCGTACGGTGCAGTCACGAGTGCTCCTGCCCCTGCTGGCCTCCGGGCGCCCCGGGGCGGCCTGGAACACCCACCTACGCTCCTACCGAGGGCTGCGGCGGGATCCGGGTGCCCTGCTGGCCGTGGGACATCATCTGGAGTACCTGGCGCTGGCAGGCAGGTGGGAGCGGGGTATGGAGGTCCTGCGTCGGCACGTGGGTTGGCTGGACCAGGCGGAGTCGGCCCACGTGCTGCTGGCCGCCCTGTGCGGGATGAGCCTGGTGCTCAGGGAGGTCGAGCGCGCCGGGGCCGGGGAGGAGGCACTGGGTGTGGTCGTGCCCGCTGAGGCCCTGTGGTGCCCCCACCCTGCCATGGGGACGGGCACCCCCGTGTCCCAGGCCTACGCCGGGCTGTCCGCCTGGGCCCGTCGGCTGGCGGCAGCCTACGATCGTCGCAACGGCAACACGACAGTCTCCGACCACCTGGAGCGCAGCCTCATCCGTGCCCCTCTCACCGAGGGTGCCGCTGACGGTCATGCTGACCGTCACGCTTATGGGGGCGGCGCTGACAGCGGCACTGTGGGCGGGGCTGACGGCCGTGCAGCGGGGAGGCTGGGGAGTCCGGGGAGCCTCGGCCTGCTGCGGGTGCCCGAGCCCCTGCCTGAGCCCGCACCCACCGACCTGTCGCCCGTCGAGGCCGGCGACGACGCTGATGTCGCCTCCGCCCTAGGGATCATCCCTCCCGGCTCGGGACAGGAGGCGGCGCTCGGCACCCCGGCGCCCGGCACTACGGATGTGGCCGCCTCCCGTGGGCCGCAGCCCGTGCAGGCCCGGGGGGACGAGCCCGGGGAGGAGTCGGCAGAGCAGGGTCAGCCCCTCCCGCCGACGGACCTGGCTCCTCCGGAGCCGGTGCGCGACGGCCAGGACGCCGTGCGCCGCTATGCCGAGCTGCGCAGGGTCGTGGGCTCCTCCTCCCTGGACCACTGGTTCGTGGTGGACCAGGTCGCCACCCGCGACCTCCTGCCCCCCGACCTGGTCGTGGAGGGGCTGGAGGCGCAGACAGGGCTGCTGCGGGCGGCAGCCCTGACCTGCCGTGGGGACATGGACGAGGCCGTCACGCAGCGCCTGCGGGTGCGCCCCCGGCTCCAGGCGGACTACGGGCCGCTGGGGGCCTGCTACATCGACCTGCTGAACCTGGACAACGAGATCACCGCTGACAGCATCGCCGATCGGGACCAGGCCGGTGAGCGTGAACAGCGCCTGGAGCGGGCCACGCGGCTGACCAGCCGGATCGCGGCGACGGTCGAGAGGCTCACCGGTGGTGGTTCGCGCACCAGTGGCAGACACGCTGCCCCAGGCGGTCCCTCTCCCGTCGGTGCCGTGGAGGAGCACGGGCACACAGGGCCGGGAAGCCCAGGCAGGGGCAGTGCGGGCGACCTCCTGGTGCTGGCTGCCGACGCCCTCATGGCGGGCGCCTCGGTCCTGACGGACCTGGAGGCCCGGGAGGAGGCGCTGCACGCCTTGGAGGCGGCTGCCGTCGCGGCCGCAGCGCTACCTGCTGACCGCCACGCCGAGAGGATCGAGGACATCCTGGACATGGCCCGTGCGGAGGTGCTGGCCGAGTGCGGCGACGCCGACACCGGAGGACGGCTGGCGGAGGAGGTCCTGCGCCGTCATGAGCGGGTCTCCCCGGTGCTGGCTGTTCGGGGACGGCGCACCCTGGGGGTCGCCGCGATGCGGACGGGGCGGCTCCCCGAGGCGGTCACGCACTTCCGTGAGCAGACCAGCGTCATGATGTCTGCCGGGATCGCCATGTACACGGTGACCTCCCTGCTGTCGCTGGGGACGGCGCTAGGTGCCTGTGAGCGCTACCTGGAGAGCGCCGAGGTCCTGGAGACGGCCTTGTCCCTGGCTGACAGGGCCGGTGCAGGCAGCCTGGTGGCCTATCTGCACCGGGAGCTGGCCCAGACGACTACGGCGCTGGGCGAGTACCACGACGTGGTGGACCACTCTCTGGCAGCCGCACAGGTCCTAGAGGCTCAGGGGCGGCAGGCAGCGGCTGGCGAGCACCTCGCCTGCGCGGCCGCGGCCGCCGCGAGCACCGGTGACAGCACCTGGGCGGCAGCCCTGTTCCAGCGGGCCGCCGCCACCAAGGACTCCAGCACAGACTCGGAGCGGGCAGAGCGGGGCAGGCTCCTGCGTCGGGCGGCGCGGGCGCTGGTGGACGACAGCCCCCTGTCCACGGCCCGCTCCCGCCTGGAGGAGGCCCTCGCCCTCATGCAGGAGGCCAGGGGGCTTGTTGAGGACGTGCCTGACACCGTCGGATACCCCGCCGCCTGGGAGCTGGGCGACTGGCACGACGACATGGCGTGGATCCTGTGGCGCACCGGTGAGAGCGGCCCTGCCCTGGAGCACTGCGAGAAGGCCTTCTCCGGCTACATGGTCTCCCACGACCGTGAGTCGGCCGCCCGGCCGCTGTGCCTTCTCGCCCGCCTGCACGCCCAGCGTGGCGAGAAGGGGGAGGCCCTGGCTGCGTGCGCGCGGGTGCGTGATCTCCTGGCTCACCCCCGCTGGGACGGTCACGACGCCCTGGGGCTCGTGGACAGTATCGAGGCCAGTCTGGGCTGAGCCTGTCGGTTCGCCACCTGAGAATATGGGGCCTGCCGGGGCTGGTCGGGGGATGATTGACTCCTGAGCACGACCGAGCCCCATCTTGACCCAGGAGGCGCACATGGGCCTGGCAGTATCCCACCGATTTACTGACGACGACCTTCCTGTGGAAGCAGGTCGTTACCGCCTGGTCGCCTCAGGGAGCTGCCCGTGGTGCCGCCGGGTGCTCATCGCCCGTCGCCTGCTGGGGCTGACAGAGGCGATCCCGGTGTCGTGGACCTACGGCAGAGGTGAGGACGGCTACTGGGAGCTGACCGGCCCGGACGGCGCCCCCGGGGAGGACCCTGTCCTGGGCGCTCGGTCGCTGGCGGAGGTCTATGCCACCACCCCCGGCTACGAGCCGCCTCCCACGGTCCCCGCCCTGGTGGACACCACGACCGGGCAGGTCGTCAGCGACGACTCCGGCTCCCTCCTGTTCGACCTGGCCACAGCCTGGTGGGACCTGCACCGCGACGGCGCCCCCGACCTCTACCCCCTGGGGCGGCGCAACTCCACCGACGCCTGGGACCGGTGGGTCGGTGAGCACGTCAACCGAGGGCACGCCGTGGCCACCCACTCCCAGGACGAGGCGGCGGCGGCCGAGGCCGCCAACGGGGTCCTGGTGGCCTTCGACGTCATCGACACCCTGCTGGCCCGGGCAACAGGGATGGAGGCCTCCCGGGAGGCTGGGCTGACTATGCTGGACGGCCCGCCCCTGTCCTCGCTGGTCTCCATCGGCCAGTTCCTGTGCGGGGACGCCCCCACGGGCAGTGACATCCGCCTGTTCACCACGGTGCAGGACTACGAGTACCGCGGACGGCAGGGCTACCCGGACGGGGAGGCCCCGCCGATCTCCTTCTGGCCTGCCCTGGCCCGCTGGTTCCGGGCGCTGGAGGGACGTGCCGGATGGGTCGGCCCTGAGGAGCGCAGCGCCCTGGGACTGTGAGGCAGCTGGGCTGGGGGCTCTGTCCCTAGAGTCCCTGGCCGCCGTATGCGGGGAACACATTCACGTTCAGGGGGGATTAGCTCTGCCCCTGAGTCCCTGACCGCCGTCCTGGTTCCCGCCCTCTTCCTGTTCTTCTTGCGCCTCCCTCCTGCGCTATTCGCCCCGCCTTGGTCTTCCGTGGCTCGCCAGGGCGGTCGTCAGGTCGCTCGTTGGGGCGATCGCCCCTGTGACAGGCTCGCTGCTCCTGCTGAGATGGTGGGCGGACCCCGGCAGGCGGGGGCGGGAAGGAAGAGCAGCAGTGAGCAGGAGCACACGTCATCGCGAGTCCGGTCAGGCGACTGTGGAGTACGTCGGGGCTGTTCTCATCGTGGTCGCGCTGCTCCTGGCGGTGGTTATCGCCGTCTCCCCGGCAGCCCGCCAGATCGGCTGCGAGCTGGTCTCCACGGTGAGCCGGGCGGTGGGAGGCCCGGAGCTGGAGTGCGGGGAGGCCAGCACCGAGGCCGAGGAGACCCACGAGCCGGATGGGCCGTGCAAGCTCTCTGAGTCGTCACGCAGCAGAAGCGTGAGCGTGTCGGTGTTCGCGACCGCTGACGGGACCGGGACGATCACGGTGGTGGAGATGAGCGACGGGACCTACCAGGTCTCCGCCACCAACACGGCCAACATCTCTATCGGGGAGGGCAAGGGAACTGACTACGGCCTTGAGGTGACGGTTGACGGCAACACCTACGGGGGTGGTGCCAGCGCTGGTATCGGTGCGGGGCTGAAGGGGGAGGCTACCGCGACCTACACCGTCAACTCCGCTGAGGAGGCCGAGCAGCTGCGGGCCTACCTGCAGCAGGCGGAGGAGGAGCAGGCTGTCTCGGCCGTCTCTGGTGTGGGCGGTTTTCTGTACTCCGCCTACAACTACGTCACGGACAGGAACGGTGCTCGCAGCTACACCCCGCCGGAGCCGACCTCCGTCACCTACGCCGGCGGGGTGACCACGAGTGCCAGTACCAGTGCCACCGGTGGTTCCACGCACGTGGAGGCGGGCGTCAACCAGGCCAACATGCTGGGAGTCACCACCTCCCCCGGCGACGGGACGACGACCGTGTACTACAGTGCCAAGGTGGACGGCTCGGTCCAGGGGAACAACGGCGTGCCCGGGATCAACCAGAGCGAGGGAGAGGCCTCCGGTGAGCAGGAGGCGGTCGTGGCGGTCACCTTTGACAAGGACGGGGAGCCGATCGAGACCTCGATGCAGCTGATGTACGCAGGGAACGCGGAGGCGTCGGCAACAAACCCCTTCGGCGACGACTGGACCACGGCTCCGGCCTCCGGTGGACGCATCTATGAGGCGACGATCGACCTGACCGGTCCGGACGCCGAGCAGGGCTGGGCGCTGGCCCGGGCGGTGGGGGCCGCGGGAGCGTCCTCCAACCCCATCGGGGCGCACTTCGCCCTGGCCGACTACATTGCCCAGGCGAGGGAGAACGGGACCGTCACCGCGCAGGACGTGGAGACTGAGGGACAGACCGACTTCGGGCTCAGTGCGAACTTCAAGCCGGGCGGGATCGGCTTCGGCTTCGGGTACTCTGACGAGAGCTCCTCCACCACGTACTCTAACGGCCGGTACCTGGAGGGTGACGAGTGGCTGCCGTGGGAAGGGTGCGAGTGACCATGACGACTGTGACGAGCCTGATGACGGCTGTGGCGACTATGGGGAGGCGCGCTCTGCCACGTCGGCCCAGGGGCGGCCCCCTGGCTCTCCCGCGTCGCTCGGCCCTGGCCCTGCCAGGTGCGCTGCTGGTGGCGGGCCAGGCGGGGTGCGCCCGGCAGGACGCGGAGCAGCAGGAGGGGGACCAGCAGGCGGCTGCGGCGACAGCGACCCCGGTGGAGTGGCGCAACCCCAACCAGGTGCGGCTGGAGCCGGAGTACGCGTCGCGGAATATTAAGCAGGTGACCCAGGAGGGGCAGGCCGTGACCCAGGACGGTCTCACCCTCACCGCCCCCGAGGGAACTACTGTGGAGAAGGGGGAGTCCAGCGGCGGCCAGGAGCAGACGACCATCCTCTTCCCTGACCTGGAGGGGGACCCCTCACCCGACGTCCACACCTTCTACGCCCCGGACCTGGGGCGCTCCCTGCTAGCGGAGAGCCAGTACCAGGAGATCTCCCTGCTGGCGGTCCAGCGCGGCACTAACCCGTACGTGGTCCGTAGCCGTGAGCAGTGGCCGGGTACGGAGGAGGCCTACTACATGACCTGGTACCACGTGGACACCCAGCGGGGATGGACCTCGCAGAGCCCTGGTGAGTGCGCGTCCCTGTGGATCAGTGACGGGGCTACGGGGATGTGGGCGGTGCTGGCGGTGGCCGGACCGGGGCAGCTGCTGTCCGGGTCCAGCCCGGTCATGGACACCCTTCTTAGCGCGAGGATCGGGGAGTGAGCAGATGAGCGGTGGTCGTGTCCGGTGGGGCAACGTCGTGGTGACGGGGCTCGTGGGCGTGGTCGTCTACCTGGTGGTGTTCGTGGCGCTGGCTGTGGCGCGTCCGGCCGGGGAGGCCCTGGGCCTGTTCGACGCGGGGCCGCTGAGGCCGTTCTACCTCGTTGAGGTGCTGCGTGCCGCTGTGGTGAGCCTGGTGGGGCTCGTGGCGCTGCGCAACAGGCAGGAGGGGCGCGGGCGAGGCAGGGACGGCGTCCCGGTCCCCGGCCCCTGGGACCCCGTAGGAGTGTCCGAGGGCGCCGCCCCGTCCTTCTTCCTGGTCCACGCGCTGCTCTATGCGGCGATAGCGGTCGTCGTCATCTGTGGCGGTGATCTCGTGCTGTCGGGCCTGAGTGCTGACACGCTTCTGGAGGCTGCGGCGCTGGTCGCGGGTAGTCTGCTGGCCGTCCCCCTGGTACGGGGGCTGGGAGCGCGCCGCGTGTGACCGGCGGTGTCCTCCACCCCTAGGAGACAAGAACGTCATAGGACAACAGAAAATCTTGTTGTCCTATGACGTTCTTGGTGTCATTCTTGGTGCCAGGCCTCGCGGTGCCCAGTCCCCGACTGGCTGCCCGGTGGGCCTGAGCCCGCCCCGGTCAGCCCTTGCGCGCAGCCCGCGGCCGCCCTAGCCGAGGGTGACGAAGACCTTGTCGTCCAGTATCCCCGGCTGGACCGCCAGCACGCCGTCCTGGGCCGAGTCGGAGGGCACGGCGATGGCCTCGTTCCCGGTGACGCTGCCGCCGCTGTACAGGGTGGTCAGGGTGTCGATCGCGTCCGGGGCCACGGCCAGCGTGTCGAGGGTGGTCATCGTCGTCCCGTCGGCGGAGACATAGCTGACGGTGGACATGGGAGTGCCCCCGTTCGGGTCGTCTCCCAGGTAGGTGATGGTGTAGTTGACCAGAATGTACTGGTAGCCCTCAGGAGGCGCCTCGTTGAACGGGTTCTCCGCCATCACGGTGTCGGTGGCGTCGAGTTCCACTGAGTTCACGACCACCTTCCACTCGCTGTTGCTGATTTCAGTGCCTAGGGGGAGCGGGTCCTCCCGGGTCCCGGGCTGGTCTGCTGCGGAGGAGCCCTGCTGGTCAGCGCCCGTGTCGCTGTCGGAGTCGGAGGTAGTGTCGGAGGCGGCCTCGGCGTCGGAGCCTGGGGAGGAGGTGGTCACTGGCCCGCCGTCGAGCGCCTCGCCCAGGCTGCCGGCGGCCAGCCCCAGGAACACCACCGCGCCGACAGCTGTCCCCACGATGGACAGGACAATGGCGACAATTGCCTGCCAGAGGGTCTCTCCCCTGCGGAACAGGGCCACAAGTCCGAGGACGAACGACACGGGGAGCAGCACCCAGCCGATAATGAGCGCCCCCGGGACGCAGGCAAAGATGAACCCGACGACCGCGCAGACCAGGGCAATGATTCCAATTGTATTGCGCCGCTTTTGCGCGGGCGCGTAAGGGGGTGTTCCGGGAGGGGATCCAGGGGCGCTAAAAGGTGTTCCCTGGGGTGTCCCGGAGGCAGGTTCCCCGGGTGTGCCGGGAGCCGCTGCGGGGGAGGCGTTAAAAGGCGAGCCAGCAGGTGTGGGAGGGTCGGGATAGTGGTTGGGGATTGTCATGGGTACTCCTATTTCGTGTGACAGGGATGGCGTGGAGGAACGCCGCCCGCCATCGTACCCATTTTTCTCTGAGGCTCTATATTCTTGTCTATATCGTGATTTCGGGTCCTGCTATCAAAGGAGTGGCATCAGGGACAGTGGGGTGGTGTGGTGTCGTGCCAGGTGCGGTGGCTCCAGGCGTGCCGCGCCACTGCCGTCTGCGAGCTGCTGCGACCCTGCCTGGACACCCTTGGCACGCTCCGACGGGCAGGCTTAGGCCCGGGCGGCCAGGACCGGGTTGTACAGGAGCCGGTTGGGAGAGGTGGGGCACTCATGGCCGACGTCCATCGGGGCGATGCGCCCGCTAGCACGCAGGTCCTCCAGGCGCACCACCACGCGGTCGCGCAGCCGCCACGGGTCGATCGTGTTGAGGTAGATCTTGGTGCCGCCCTCGAAGCCCGCCAGGGTGGAGACCCGCCACTTCAGGGTCACGTGCCAGGGCATGGGCTGGTCGACGTCGGCGGGCTTGTGGTGCCACTCCTCGTTGCAGGGCACGTGCACGCCGGTGGCCGCGTGCAGGGCGTGGACCAGGTCGGACACGGCGTCGACCTCCTGGGTGCCCATGAGCCAGGGCTCGGTGGTGGGGGAGGTGGAGTACACCTCCAGGGTGGGGTAGCGGTGCCCGAAGCCGGCGAAGGCCACCGCGTGCTCGTTGCTGGCCACCAGCAGGCCCCGGTAGGCGGCGTAGTCCACCGCCATCTCGTTGTACAGGTTGGGGTTGGCCCGCACCCGGGTCAGCTCCAGCTCGGAGCTGACCCCACGCTCGTCGATGCTGACCAGCTGCTTGTGCAGGTGGTCAAAGCTCGCTCCCGCCGGGCGCAGCCAGTTCTGGAACACCGCGACGTAGCGCACCCACCGGTTGGCCGCGTACAGGTCCCGCATGGAGTCCACCGCCAGGCGCGTGTAGGCGCGGTGCTCCTCTACGCTCAGCGTGCCTGAGCTGGCCAGGCCGGAGGTGTCCACGGCGTCGTCGGTGTAGTGGCGCCGGGCGATAATGACGTCGTGGCCCCCGGCGAAGAAGCCGATCATGTGCCGCATCCGCTCGGCGTCGCCCATCGTCTCCCACTGGGTGGTAGTACCTCCCGCCGCCCGCAGCTTGGCGCGCAGCACCCCCATGACGTGCTCGCGGCCCACCGGGTCAGCCAGGTAGGTGCCCATGCGCTCCCGGGCGGCCTCGGGGATCTCGTAGCCGTGGTTGGCGTGCCAGTAGTCGTAGGAGAGGATCTCAAAGAGGTTGGGCACGCGGCGGAACTCCGCCACGGTGTCGTCCAGCTGGGAGGCCAGAAGGGCGTCGTGCTGGACGAAGCCACCGGCGGGGTCGCGCACCACGCGCGACTTCTCCGGTGGGGTGTCCGTATAGCGCCGTGAGCAGAAGGTGCAGGCCCGGGTGCGGTCGGCGTCGGTGAGAGGACGGACCTTGTCCACCGGCTGGGAGATCGGACGATTGCCCCGGCCGGGTACTGTCCACACCTGCGTGCCGGTGAAGGGGCTGATCTGCTTGACGGTGCCGTCGGCCATGCGGGTCAGGGGCTCGGGTGCGGGGGAGTACGGCGTCAGCATAGGCACCATTGTGACGCCTCGGACCGACGGGGGCAGGTCGGCCGCTCTCTGTGGTGGGGTTGTATGGAGCTGCACATCTTCAGGGTCTGGTTTGGTGGTGTGGGGCGGGTGGGTTGGCGGGATTGCGCGGCTGGTGGCTGGTCTGGTGGGGTGAAGATGTGCAGGAGAGACGGTGGTGCACATCTTCGGGTCGGGGAGGGGGGGCGAGGCGGGGTCGGTCCTGGCGGGTGCTTCCTTGGGATGGCGCGGGCGGGCTCGTCGGAGCCGTGCGTGGTCCCCGCTGAAGATGTGCAGCCCGCCAGTCCCGCCGGCCCCGCCAGCCAGCCGGTGGCCGCAGCGTGGTCCAGAGGGCCTGTGCAGCCCCTGGCCCTGGGCGGGGATGTGCTCAGGAGGTGACCACTGTCGGGACGATGACGGCAGTTATGAGCGCAGCGTCGACCGCCTCAACGGCGCGCGACACGGCGTCCCCGGCCGGGTCCCCCTTGGCCAGCTCGGTGATCCTGCGCTTGAGGTCCCGCCCGCTCATGCCGGTGTACTGGCGGGGCAGGACCGTTGACGCGTGGCCCAGGCCCTGGAGGACAGCCAGCAGCGTACGGTCGGCCTGGGTGGGGACTGCCTGGCCGTGCAGCACGGCGTAGAGGCGCTGGCGCAGAGCCTGCTCCGGTCCGGGGTTGAGTGTGGGGTAGATGGTCTGCATCCCCAGGAAGCCTCCCTTGGCCACTGAGATGGTGCCGGCCGAGGCCAGTGAGCTCACAATGCCGGGGCGAGGGTCAAGCCGTGTCCACGACATGAGGGAGGACACCCGCTTGCCGTCCTTGGCGGGCAGGGCCGCCAGGGCGTGGTCCATGGCAGGGTGGCCGGTGGGCGTGGTGTCCAGGAGGCGGAAGCGGGGATCCGTGCCCCCTTCGACCGTGAGCCGCTGGTGGAGGGCGAGGTCAGCCAGGAGGGCACCTCGCAGCCCGTAGTCTTCGTTTCCTCCCCACACCTCGGGGGTCCCGGAGTCCTTGGTCAGCAGCAGGAACAGCTCTTCGCAGATCAGCATGAGCCCAGGGTACGAAGAGGCTCAGGTGATAGGTATCCACTGGTGGGCGGACCCGCTGTCCCCTAATGTCCTCCGGAAGGAGGAGTGACCCGGCACCTCGGCCGCGGCCCGGAGGACGTCCATCAGCGTCCCCTGCCCCCTCCAAACCGGCCGCTGCACATCTTCAGGCTCCTCGCGGGCAGCGCTGGCACGTAGATCGCTTGTGCCGCGGCTAGCGCTACGCCTGCTTGGTGCCCGGGGACTGATGAAGATATGCAGCAAAGCGGGGGCGGCGGGCTGTGGCACTCACCCGATCCCCGACACCAGCCGGGAGATGCGCTTGAGGCTCACCTTCCGGGCGGTGCCCAGGGTCTGGGCGAACAGGCTGACCCGCAGCTCCTCGACCATCCAGCGGGCCTCCTCCAGCACCGCCTGACGCTGCGGGTCCGCGGGCAGGGACGCCGCCCGGGTGCGGGCCTGCTCCACGACGTCCAAGGCCTGGCTCACCTGGAAGGCCAGGGCCGCGTCCTGGGAGGCGGCCGAGGGTGAGGACGCCGCCCGCTTCACCCGCATCGCCAGCGCCTTCAGGTAACGGGGCAGGTGGGCCAGCTGGCTGGCTGGGGTGGCGGTGACGAACCTGTCACCGGTCAGCCCGGCCGCCTGGCTGCGCACCTCCTGCAGCGTGGACAGCAGCGACAGGGAGGTGTGCCGCGCCACTACCCGCTCCACCTCCTGGGCCGCGCTCACAGCCTGCGCCACCTGCGAGGCCACCCGGTAGACCTCGTCCTCCAGCTCCTCGCGCGCCACGGCGACCAGCCGCTCAAACACCGCCCGCTCACGGACCTGGGCCAGTGGCGTCCCCGAGGACTCCTCCCAGCGCCCGGCTACCAGACGTGCCGCCGCCAGCTGGACGTCAGCCACGAGGGCCTCGGTGGAGGGGTAGGGGCTGGCGGCCAGGACCAGGGACTGGGTGGCGTCCCACCGGCTGGTCACCCGCCCGGTGGGCAGTGCCGTGCGCGCCAGGGCCAGGGCGGTGACCCCGGCGCCGTGGGCGCCCGCCTGCGCGGCGGCGTCGGGCAGGACCCGCAGGTCTGCGGCTTGGTGTCCGCGCGCTACCAGCGCCGGGTACCCACGCACCACCAGGCCCGCCCGGCCGGTGGACTCCACTGTGCCCGGGATCGTCGAGGCCTGCGGCCCCTCCAGCCCGGGCACGCCCTGCGGCCAGTCCGTGAGCCCCTCACGCTCGGCCAGTCCCGAGGTCAGGGGGTCGGCTGCTGGCGCGAGGGTGGTGGCTAGTGGGCTCGCGGGACCGGTCGCTACGGCAGCCTCAGTGGTGGCAGTCGAGGTGCTGGCATCAGAGGCAGAGGTTGCTGTGGATTCAGTGGCTGCGGTGCCAGGCCCCAGGGCCGTCTGCGCGCCAGCGGTCCCCCGGTCGCCAGCACCCCGACGACCACGCCCCTTCCGGGGGCGCCCAGAGCCCCGGGCGCTCCGGGCACCTTTGGCCCCTCCGGAGCCCGGGCCCGCCCCGGCGCGCTGACGGGCGCGGGCCTCGGCCATGGCCTGGGCCACCGCCCCGCGCACCACGGAGCGCACTGCCGCCTCGGTGCTTCTGGACAGCTCCTTCTGCAGGGCCACCAGGTCCTTGCCCTGCCCCAGGACCTCGTCGCGGTCGTCCAGCACCACGAAGGTCATGCGCAGGTGGTCGGGCAGCCGCTCGTGCGCCTCCTGCCAGTCGTCCCGGGTAAGAGCGACCTCCCGCAGGTCGGCGACGACCTCGGTAAACGCCTCCTGGAAGGACGTCCCCGGCGCGCTGGCACCCTCCGGTGCCGGGAACCGGCGGGACACCTCAGCCCACACCTGGGCACCGACGTCCGGGGCGGGCACCAGCTGTCGGCGCACCCGCTTGGGCAGGGCGCGGATCGTGGCTACGCACAGCTCGGGCCGCAGCCCCGGGACCAGCCAGTCGAATCCCTGCGGCCCCAGCCGCCCCAGGACCTCCACCGGCACCTGCACGCTGACCCCGTCGGCCTCGCTACCGGGGTCGAAGGCGTAGTCCAGGGGCAGTGTCAGGTCATCCTGGACCCAGGTGTCGGGGTAGCCGGACATGTCATGGTCGTCCCGATCGCCGGGCAGCAGCAGCTCGCGGGTGAAGTCCAGCAGGTCCGGTTCCAGGCGCCGCTGGTCCTTCCACCAGGCGTCGAAGGCCGCTGCTGAGGTCACCTCCTGTGGCACGCGCTCGTCGTAGAAGTCGTAGAGCACCTCGTCGTCGGCCAGTAGCCCGTGGACACGGCGCCGCTGCTCCAGCCCGCGCAGGTCCTCGACCAGCTCCCGGTTGCGCTCCACGAAGGCGTGGCGGGCGTGCCAGCCGCCCTCCACCAGGCCGCAGCGCAGGAACATCTCCCGGGCCAGCTCCCGGGCCTGCCGGGTTCCCACCGAGACCAGGGTGGCCGGACGGTCGGCTGCCAGGGTCATCCCGTAAAGCATGGTGCGCTGGTGGACCATGGCCGCGCCACGCCGGGTGGACCAGTACGCATCCCCGTAGACCCGGCGCAGCAGCCCGGCACGGTCGGCGGCCTCCTCCACCCAGTCGGGCTCCACCCTGGCCACGGTGCGGGCGAACAACCGGGAGGTCTCCACCAGCTCGGCGGTCATGACCCAGTCGTAGGTCTTGCGCCGCAGCCCGGAGCCGGGCCAGATGGTGAAGCGGGTGCCCCGGGCGCCGGAGTACTCCCGACGGCGCTCGTCCCACCCGCCCACGTTGGACAGCAGCCCCACTAGCAGCGAGCGGTGGACAGCCTCGGCGTCGGGGGTGTCCGCGCTGCGACCCAGGGCGACCACGGCGGCAGCCACGTCCCCGTGGGGCGCCTGGGAGCCGTGGTGTCCACGCTCCAGCGCGTCCCCCGCCGCCCGGATCGCCGTGGGCGTAGGCAGCTCCACGGGGGCGGCGTCCAGCCCCAGGGGACGGGCCAGCTGGCGCAGCTGGGCGTGGACGTCCTGCCACTCGCGCACCCGCAGGTAGTGGAGGAACTCGGCGCGGCACATGCGGCGGAAGGCTGAGCCGGACAGCTCGCGTGCCTGGGTGCGCAGGTAGCGCCACAGGTTGAGGTAGGTGAGGAAGTCGCTGGTGGGGTCGGCGAAGCGCCGGTGCGCGGCGTCGGAGGCCTCCTGCTTGTCCGCCGGGCGCTCGCGGACGTCCTGGATGGACAGGGCGGCCACGATGACCATGACCTCCCCGGCGCACCCGCGCTCCCCGGCCTCCAGGAGCATGCGGCCCAGGCGAGGGTCGATGGGCAGGCGGGCCAGGCGGCGCCCCACCGAGGTCAGCCGGGGGCCCTGGGCCGCATCGGAGGCAGGGACAGCGCCCCTGCCGCTGCCGGGTGCGTGAGGAGGGGCAGTGCGCCTGCGGGCGCTCCCGCCCGCGTCGTCGGGTACGACGGCCCCGATCTCGGTGAGCAGCTGGAGGCCGTCGCGGACCTGCCTGGGGTCAGGGGCGTCGAGGAAGGGGAAGTCCTGGACCGAGCCCAGTCCCAGGGCCGCCATCTGCAGGATGACGCTGGCCAGGGAGGTGCGTAGGATCTCCGGCTCGGTGTAGCGCGGGCGGGAGTCGTAGTCCTCGCGGGAGTACAGGCGCACGGCGATGCCGTCGGCCAGGCGCCCGCACCTGCCTGAGCGCTGGTCGGCGCTGGCCTGGCTGACCGGCTCGATGGGCAGGCGCTGCACCTTGGTGCGGTTGGAGTAGCGGGAGATGCGGGCCACGCCCGGGTCGACGACGTAGCGGATGCCGGGGACGGTCAGGGAGGTCTCGGCCACGTTGGTGGCCAGGACGACCCGCTGGCAGGAGTGGGCCTCGAAGACCCGGTGCTGCTCGGCCGCGCTCAGGCGGGAGTACAGGGGGACGACCTCCACGGCCCCGGGCGTGCGGGCCCGCCCGTCGGGGGTGTAGCGCGGACCCAGGTGGTCGATGAGGGCCGCCTCGGTGTCGCGGATGTCGCGCTCCCCGGCCAGGAACACCAGGATGTCGCCCGGGGGCTCAGCCATGAGCTCGTCAACGGCGTCGAGGATCCCGGTGACCTGGTCGCGGTCCTCCTCCCGGGTACGCTGACCGCCTCCGGAGCGGGCAGCGCGCGAGCCGGGGCGACCTCCTCCCCGGGAGCCGGTGCCGCCCACCCGGCCCTGACCGGGCGACGAGGAGCGCACTGCCTCTCGGCGAGCGCGGGCGGCGGCCCGCACGGCCGGGTCCGGGGAGGTCAGGGCGTCCAGCTCGGCCTCGGTCAGCTCTCCCGGCCCCGCAGTAGGTGTCCCGCGCGGGGCGTGGGTCCCGGCAGGGGCGGGGGAGGCCCCGGCGAGGTCCCCGGAGCCCCCGGTACCCGAGGCATTCTCAGGCACGGAGTCGTGGTCCTCGGTCACGCCCTCGGTCACGTCCTCGGCCGTCAGGGGGCGGTAGCGGACCTCGACCGGGTAGGTGCGCCCCGACACCTCAATGACCGGGACGCGCTCCGTGGCTGACTGGTTGCCTGACTGGCTGTCCCTGCCCCTGTCTGAGCGTCCGTCCGTGGTCGGCCGGCTGCCTGCTCCGGTGGCGTCGGTGGTGCTGGTGTCGGCGGTGCCGCTGGAGCCGGGGCGCGTGGTGGTCACGGGCAGGTAGCGGGCGAAGTGCTGGGCGAAGCGTGCGGAGTCGATGGTGGCGGAGGTGATGATGACCTTGAGGTCGGGGCGGCTGGGCAGCAGCCGGGCCAGGTAGCCCAGGATGAAGTCGATGTTGAGGCTGCGCTCGTGGGCCTCGTCCACGATGATGGTGTCGTAGCGCTCCAGCATGGGGTCGGACTGGATCTCCGCCAGGAGGATGCCGTCGGTCATGAGCTTGACCAGGGTGGTGGGACCGGTCTCCTCGGTGAATCGGACCTGGTAGCCGACCACGCCGTCACGTCCAATGGGTGTGCTCAGCTCGGTGGCGATCCGCTCGGCCACAGAGCGGGCGGCGATGCGGCGCGGCTGGGTGTGGCCGATCATCCCGGTCACGCCCCGGCCCAGCTCCAGGCAGATCTTGGGCAGCTGGGTGGTCTTGCCCGAGCCGGTCTCCCCGGCGACGACGACGACCTGGTGGTCGCGCACGGCTGCGGCGATCTCCTCGCGGCGGGCGCTGACCGGCAGCTCCTCAGGGTAGACGAGGGCGGGGACGCTGGCGGCGCGCGCGGCGAGCTGGTCGGGGGTGAAGCCTGGCCAGGGGCGGTGGGGGCCGGAGGACCTGGCGGAGCCGCGCCCGCGGCGGCGGCCTGACCTGTTCGGGCGGCCAGGCCTGCGGCCCGGCTGTCCGGCGCCTGGCTGCCCGACGGCTCCGCTGCCCGGTCGGTCACCATGGCCCCGTGGCTGTGCTGTCTCCTGAGCCTGCCGACCAGTCCGGCCCTGCCGACCCGGTGCCGTGCGGTGCGGCGTGTCCTCTCCCTGTGCCATAGGAGGCCATTGTCGCTCACTCACGGCTCGTGTGTTGTCAGCCGGGGTCTCCCACCGAGTCAGGCGAGACCCCATTTTTCATGAATGTTTCTCGTGTTGTCAGTGTGGTGGCTGAGGTTCTCAGTGAGCTGCAGTGAGCTCGTCAGTGTAGAAAGTGAGGCCCTCAGTGGATTACAGTGAGGCCGTCAGTGTAGAAAGTGAGGCCCTCAGTGGACGACAGTGAGGCCGTCAGTGTAGAAAGTGAGGCCCTCAGTGGACGACACTGAGCCTGTGACTGATGAGGAGCTGACTGAGCGGGTCGCCCAGGTGCGGGCGCACGGCAGCGATGACGCCCGCACCGAGGTCAAGTCGGCCGCTGGCGGGCTGCCCAAGAGCCTGTGGGAGACGGTGTCGGCCTTCGCGAACACTGACGGTGGCACCATCATCCTCGGTCTGGACGAGCGCGAGGGCTTCGCACCCGCTGAGGGGTTTGACGCGGACAGGATCATGGACGCGCTCGTGGCAGGCCTGCAGCAGGACCCGAAGGTCAGGCCGGTCCAGGAAGGGGCGTATCGCATTGAGCGCGCTGTTGTCGACGGTGCCCCCGTTGTCGTCCTGGAGGTGGACTCCCTGCGTGAGTATCCTGGTGCCCACCTGCCCTGCCACGTTGTCGCCCGGGGGGTCGCGCAGGGGAGCTACAAGCGGGTGGATGACCAGGACCGGCGCCTGACCACCTACGAGATCTACATGCTCCAGACCTCCCGCCAGCCGCAGGGGACCGACCGGGCGGTCGTCCCCGGTGCTGCCCTTGAAGACCTGTCACCAGAGCTGGTGCAGCGCATGCTGGCTCGGCTCCGGGCCACCGGCTCCCACGCGCTGGACGGCCTGGCGGGTGACGACGTCCGGGGCGCCCTGAGACGCCTGGGCGCGCTGGACGTCGACGACGCCCCGACCCTGGCCGGGTTCCTCTGCCTGGCCACCTACCCCCAGCAGCGCCTTTCGAAGTTGACGGTTGACGTCGCCGTCCACCCTGAGACCACCAAGTCGCACCGTGGCGACGTCAGGTTCGTGGACCGCAGGACCTGTGACGGGCACCTTCCCGTGGCGGTTGAGGACGCGGTCAACGCCGTGGCGCGCCACCTGGGGCGCAGTCGCCGGGTAGAGGGCATGGCCGGGGTGGACGTCCTGGAGATCCCCGAGGAGGTGCTGCGGGAGGCGATCACCAACGCGGTCACCCACCGCGACTACAGCCGGGACGCCCTGGGGCGCCAGGTCGCCGTTGACGTCTACCCCGACCGGGTAGAGGTCATCAGCCCAGGTGGCTTCTACGGGACCCGGACCGCGCAGAACGTCGGAGAAGGACGTTCCGACTCCCGTAACCCGGACCTGGCCCGCCTGCTCACGCTGGTGCCTCGCGCAGACGGTGCCGGGGTGCTGTGCGAGAACCAGGGCTCCGGAGTGCCGCGCATGATCGCGGCCATGCGTGACAGCGGCCTTCCGGCCCCCGACTACTCCGGGTCCGACCTGGGTCAGGTGGTGGTCCGGCTCAGCCGGTTCGGGCTGCTTGACGAAAAGGTAGCCGCCTGGCTGGACACGCTGCCTGGCGCGCCCTTCTCCAGCCGCGAGAAGGCCGCCCTGGCCCTGGCCCGCCGTGACGGGCACGTGAGCGTCACGGACCTGCGCGGCACTCTTGGACATGACTCTGACGACGCCCGCCAGCTGCTGGCTGCCCTGGCGAAGAGAGGGTCCCTTGCCGGCCTGGGGGACGGCCCCTACGTTGTGGCGCCCGGCGACCAGGAGGCCGTACCCGGCTACACGTCACCGGGGGATGCCTCCCACCCGGCGGCCGTTGACCGGGAGGCAGAGGAGGCCGGCACGCCCAGGGTGACCGGCGTGCGAGCCGAGGTCCTGTCCCTGCTTGACGCGGACCAGCCCAGGACCGTCCACGACCTTGCCCAGCAGACCGGCAAGACCCCGGGGACGCTCAGACCCGTGCTCAGGAAGCTCGTGGCTGACGGGCACGCCGTGGCCACTGCCCCGCCGACCAGCCGCAGGCGCGCCTACCTGCGTGCCGGGGGTATGACCTGACGCGGTCGGGTATGACGCCAGCCGCTGGTCTGGTGCCTGCGGCTGGCAGCCTGCGCCCCAGGAGCGAACGGCACGCTCCTCAGGCACATCCGGGCCAGCAGAGGTGACATCTTGCGCCCCAGGAGCGAACGGCACGCTCACCTTTCCCCGTGCTTATGCGGATTAGCGGAATGACACCGTTTCGCCAGACTGGGTGGAAGGGCCTGGAAGGCTCCCATGTGCAACGAGATCCTTGATGCACATGGGAGTGCCGTACGTCGGTCACACCCTAGGCCGAGATCCGCGGAATCGCGCGGTCCTCGTCTCTTGTCCGAAAAGGTGAGCGTGCAACCGGTCCCGCGGCCAGCCCCCACTGGCCCGCGATCGCACCGCCAGGCGGGCGTGTCAAAGACCTCAGCTGGTGAGCCTCGGGTCGCTGCCGTCCAGGACGGTGCCGAAGTCGCAGTCCTCCTTAACGCGACGGTGGCAGGCGGCGGCGGTCCCGGCGTCAAGGCCGAAGCCCCCTGGGCGCCCGGTCCCACGTGCCGCGTGCCACCTGCGCCACCCGGGTCACCAGGCGCAGGACCTCGCCCCGGGCCAGCCCCCAGTCCATGTCAAGCAGTTGCTCCAGGCTGCGCCCGGCCGAGCGCGAAGCCGTGCTCCAGCCACTCTGACGCGTAGGAGAACTGTCGTATCCGGGCTGAGACCAGCAGGTCCAGGGACCCGACGCGCCGGATTGCTCCGTCCTCCCCGGTCCGGCAGACCTCCAGGTGCTCCACGCTTCCTTCGGTTCCTCCTGTCGGAGCAGGCCGTGGCGGGTCATGGCGCTGGGGCCGACGCACCTTGCGGCCGGGGACCGGCCTACACCACCTCCAGCACTGTCTGGACAAGCTCGTCGTAGGAGGTGGACGCGGCCAGCCGGGTCACCACCTCCTTGTCGAGGAGGGCGTGGACCAGGTTGTCGAACACGTCGCCGAAGGTGGTGCGACTGTCCTCGGACAGGCACAGCAGGGCGACCAGCCTCACGGGGGTCCCGTCCCAGTCCACGGGCTGACGTGCCAGGCACACCATGACGGCGGACCTGGCCGCCGTCATCTCGATGGTGTGGGGGAGGGCCGCCCCGGAGGCAAAGGCCGTGCTTGACAGCCGCTCACGCTCCATGACCTGCTCCAGGAACCCCTCGCCCGCCGCCGCACGGGAGACCAGGGCCTGTGCCATGACCGGAAGCACGTCGTCTCGCTGGCCCCCGCCCTCGACCCGCAGAAACAGGCTCGGGTCCATGACAGCAGCCAGCCAGGAGGCCACCTCAAGGCGCCTGCGCCCAGCAGCGACGTCGGCGACCGCGGAGCGGACCCGCTCCAGGTCCTCATGAGAGGGCAGGACCCCGGTGCGTACCACGGCGGGCCTGGGCTGGCGTCGTCGGGGGCGTGCCGAAAGCCGGGAGAACGGTCGGGCCGTGCCAGCGACAACCACCAGGTCGGTGCCTCTTCCGCGCACGGTCCTGGACGCCCCGACCGGCCACCCGGCCCCGGAGCCGTCGTTCCCGGCGTCGGTACTGCCGGCACCTGCCTCGTCTGCCCCGTCCACCTCATCCAGGTCAGCCACCACTCGTCCCACCCTGCCTCTGCCTGCCAGAACCCCCTCCACCGCCTGGCGGAAGACGTCCCCGGCGTCGTAGTAGCGGGGGAGGACCAGCGTGACATCCACCTGGTCGTCACGCTCGTGCATGGACAGCAGTCGTCCGCCCACGTGGAAGGCGAGGAACCCGATCTCGTCCTCAGCCACCTCCACCCCTGTACTGCGCTCAACCTGCTGGGCGATGAACACGGCGAGCTCGTGGACCAGTGGGTGGGTGTTCTTCACCGACTGCCCGGCAGGGACCGGGACCGCCGTGTGCTGGCAGGCGCGGTCGACCAGGCGGCGCACGTGCAGGGCGAGGAAGGAGATGAACCGCTCGTCGCTGAGGTCGATGAGGTAGTTGTCATTGACCCTGCTCACGATGTCGGAGACGAGCCTGACGTAGCGGGGCTCCAGGAACGCCTGCACCTCAGGCCGGGGGCGCCCCTCGGGGTGGGCGGGTGCCGCCTTCTCCAGGAGGAGCAGAGCCAGGTAGGTGATCTCCTGGTCGGGCAGGTGAATGCCGAACTGCTCCTCCACGAGCGTGGCCACCGCCTGGGACATGGGGCGCAGCACCGCCTGGCCGCTGGCACCGGACAGCCAGGTGATCGTGTGGCCGGCGCGTACGCGCTCCACCATGACGGCGATGTGGGCCACGAGCTCGTCGGCCGTGCGGTCGTTGACCACCAGGTCGACGTCGCCCAGCACCGAGATCATCCGCTGTCTCAGACCGGGCAGGGTGGGCTCGTCCAGCTGGCGGGCCACTTCCTCAACGTCGATGACCTGACGGCGGCTGGCCGCCGCCTTGGTGAGGAGGCCGCGCATGAGGCGGCGCTGGGCTACCTCCTCGCCCTCCATGCGCACCGTCTCACCGGTGCGGGTGATGCGCAGGCCGGAGTGGGCCAGGAGCACCCGGGCGCGGGTCAGGTCGGACTCGATGGTGGACTCCGAGACGCAGAGCTCCTCCGCCAGCCCGAACACGCTGAGGCCGCTACTGGTGGTCATGAGCAGACGCAGCAGGTGGGCGAGCCGCTCGACGGGCCCGTCACCTGGACGGGGGGCGCGCCGCCCCGTGGCTCCCGCGCGCTCCCAGGCCTCGGTGTCCAGGCTGTAGCCCGCTCTGGTGGAGGTCACGACGTTGCCGTAGCGGCGGTTGGCGGCAGAGACGTAGTTGCGCACGGTGCGTGTGGACACACCTAGGCGGCGCGCGATCCGGGCCGCAGGCACGCGGAGGCCGGGAGAGTCCTCCAGGATGGGGATGATGTCGTTGAACCGTGCCACGGGCCTCGCTACCCCCTCAGCTGCTCCTCCACCCAGGCCAGCACAGCCGGGTAGCTCACGGCATCAAGGTCGCTGACATCGACCTCCAGCGTCTGCCCGAGCGTGAAGGAGGAGTAGCCGCGCTCGGCACAGCGGCGGGCTAGTTCTTCCCGGGACACCAGCGCGTCGGCCTCGGTCCGGTCGAACAGGACCTGCCCCGGACGGTAGGAGGTCAGCAGATGGCCCGGATGCCGGGAGGTCTCTAGGTCGCGGTGCCGTTGGCGCTCGTAGAGGACGTCGGTGTCGGCCACGAGACGTACGGTCAGGGGGGTGAACCCGTGCTGGCAGCACAGGCGTGACAGCAGGTCGTGCTGCCTGGTGCTGAAAGGGTAGTCGGAGACCACCACACGGCTGTGGCCCATGGCCGCCCCCACAGCCCGCTCGTACTCCTTCAGCGCCTCCCGGTCCAGCAAGGCCTTCTCCTGCGGCCCGGAGAAGCCTAGGCGGTCCCACAGGCCCTCCTTGACCTGGTCCAGCGACACCTGCTGGCAGCGCTCGCCCGGGGCCAGGACATGGTCCTCCAGGTGGCGCAGGACCAGGCGGGCCATCCAGCTCTTGCCGGTGCCCGGGGGGCCTGCCACGAGGATAAGCGTGCCCCCGGCCTGGCTGGCCTCACTGCGGCTCACGGGTCTCACCCAGGAACAGGCTGATCTTGCGGGCGACGATATCGCGGACGACGTCGTTGCACGGCTCGATGTTGCGGCGAAGGGAGGTGCTGACCTCGGTGGCTGCGAACTGCTCCTGGGCCTGGCGGGTCCAGCCCACGAGGAGCTCGGTGCCGACGTTGAACTTGCGCACCCCGTTGGCGCTTAGGGAGGGGTAGTCGGCCTCGTCCACGCCGGTACCGCCGTGGATGACCAGGGGGAGGTCCACAGCCTGGTGGATCCGGGAGAGAAGGTCGAGGTCGATGTCGGTGGTGGAGCGGAACTGGCCGTGACTGGTGCCGATGCTCACGGCCAGGGCGTCGGCGTCCACCTGCTCCAGGAACCACACGGCCTCCTGGGGCTGGGTGCGCAGGCCCCCGGTGCTGCTCACCCCCTCCTCGGTCCCGCCGATGGTGCCGATCTCTACCTCCACGGAGACGCCGCGGCTGCGGGCGTAGTCGATGACGCGGCGCGAGGTGGCCACGTTGCGGCTCACGGCCATGAGGGAGCCGTCGAACATGACCGAGGAGTAGCCCGCCTCCACGGCGTCGCGGATATCGGTCAGGCTGGTGGCGTGATCGAGGTGGAGGGCGACGTCGACGACCTCGTCCTCCGCCATGGAGCGGCATACGGCCACCAGGTTGCGCATGCCGACGTACCGGGCGGTGCCCGGAGAGGTCTGGACGATGACCGGGGCGCCGAGGTCGCGGGCTGCCCGGATGATAGGTGGCACCATCTCCAGGCTGTGGGCGTTGAACGCGCCGACCATATAGCCCACGGCGGCCGCCTCGGCCAGCATCGGGGTCATGGATACGTACATGGGGATCCTTTCACGAGGGTCTCAGGTACGACGGCTCCCTGCGGGCTGCTTCCCGGGTGGGAGCCGCCTGCCACCTGCTGACGGTGCCGGGCGGCGCTCTCACCGATGCGCGGTCAGTGCCGGGCTGGTGCCGGGTCAGTGCCGGGTCAGTACTGTGAGCGCATGACGCGCTTGGACAGGGCCGTCAGGTCGTCGAGCCTGGAGCTCCAGTGCCGGACGCCGTCGTCGTCCTTGGCAGCGGCGGCCTGACGGAGCATGTTGTTGTACAGGGTGAGCAGCCCGCGGTAGGCGGGGCCGAACTGCTCGTGCAAGGCCATGGAGGCCTCGTAGTGGGCGATAGCAGCCTCGGTGTCCCCCAGCTCGGCGCAGGCGGCACCCAGCTCGTTGAGGACGGTGACGCGCTGGTCGGTCCCGCCGGTGCCGACTTCCTGGGCCGGTCCTGTCGGCACCTGGCCCTGCCCGGCCGGTGCCTGGGACAGGGCACTTGTCTCCGGTGCTGGGCCGACTCCTGCCCCACCCAGCGCCACCAGCTGGTCGGTCAGCGAGGCGATGGTGGTTCGCAGCTCGGCCTCGCGCTGTGGTGGGACCGGCAGCGACGGGGCTGCTGCGGCACTGGCGGCGTTGGCGGCGCTGGTAGCGCTGGTAGCGCTGGCAGCACTGCCTTCTTCACCGGGCGTCACGGCTCCGTGGTTCTCCAGGCTCCCACGGCTCCCGCGGCCCTTGCGCCCCCACGACCTCTTTCCCAGTCTCATGGCCTCCTCCTCTCAGAAGGCCCGCATGATCGGGCCGATGACGTAGGCGAAGACCAGCCCCGCCGTGATGGTGTCGACGTCGGTGGCGGACAGGTTGGGGAAGCCCAGGTTGAGGAAGGTGGTCACCAGGAGGGCGGGCAGGAGGGTGATGAACAGCCCGTGGACGACCCCGCCCACTAGCGCCCCTCGCCTGCCGCCCACCGCGTTGCCGAAGATCCCCGCCGTGCCTCCGGCGAAGAAGTTGGTGAGCATGCCCGGCACGATGACGGCGAAGCCGAGGGCGGGCAGGGCGAGCATGGCGATGACGGTGCCCAGGGTCGTAGTGATGAAGCCGACCACGACAGCGTTGGGTGCGTAGGGGAACAGGACCGGGCAGTCCAGAGCCGGCCTGGAGTCAGGGACCAGCCTCATGGAGATGCCCCGGAAGGCGGGGACAATCTCTCCCAGCAGGAGGCGCACCCCGGCCATGAGGACGTAGACGCCCACGACGAACTGCACCGCCTGGATGAAGGCGTGCACCATGTGGTTCATGTCCCCGGTTTGGTCGGCCACGGGATCCGCCCCGGCGAAGGCGGCGGTGACAAGGTAGAGCGGCACCATAACCACCGCCAGGGACATGTAGGTGTCCTGGAGGAACTCCAGGGAGCGGGGTAGCGTGACCTCCTCGGTGGAGGGCTGTCTGTCTGTGCCCCGCCTGCGCACCAGCCAGGCTACCCCGGCCTCGACCAGGTAGCCGATGGTGCAGAAGTGCCCCAGGGCGATGGCGTCGTTGCCGGTGATCCTGCGCACGATCGGCTGGGCGGCGGCGGGCATGCCCACGGCGAAGACCCCACCCACCAGGCTGGCTGCGGCGATGAGCCAGGCTCCGTGCAGCCCGGCAGCGTGTCCCAGGACCACGGTCATGGTGGCCATCCACAGTAGGGCCTGCCCGGTGAGGAAGATGTACTTCCACGGGGTGAGGCGGGCCAGGAGGATGTTGACCACGAAGATCCCCAGGAAGGTCAGGGCGATCTGGCCGCCCAGCTGGAGGTTGTTGGTGGCGTAGCCGTTAACCGCCTCGATGCTGGGCACCACGCCGGTCATGTTGAAGGCTGCCTGGAACACGGTACCGAAGTAGGTCAGGGTGTCCACCAGGATCGCCGAGCCGGCGGCCAGGACGTAGAAGCCCAGAAGGGTCTTGAAGGTGCCGACGACGGTGGCACCTACGCCCTTGCCCTGAAGGACCAGGCCGAGCATCGCGATGAGGGCGATGACGATCCCGGCCTGGGTCAAGATGTTGGAGATGACCCAGCCCAGGGCGCTCATGGCTGGGGCTCCTGGGTCATGGAGGGCGAGGTGGCCGACGTGCTGGTCTCGGGAAGAGCCGCCCCAGGCCCGCTACCCGGTGACGTGCGAGCGTCCTGGTCACGGTGTCCGTCCCGCAACCCTGTGACAAACGCTGTGACGACAGGGACGAGCCGGTCGCGGATCTCCTCCTTGTCCACGACGTTGTGAAGGAACACAAGGGTGATCGAGGGGTCAGGACCGTGCTTGTCGATCATAGGCCGGAAGTTCTCCGCCGAGACGATGATGTCGGCCTGGATACCGGGCAGGGCGGAGATCCCGTCGTGGTGGAGGCTGGCGGGCAGGTCGGCCTGGCGGAGGACCTCCTCGGCCTCCATCTGGCAGGCGAGGCTGGAGCCTAGGCCGGCCCCGCAGACGAAGTAGATGTCGGGCTTCCTGGGTGTGTCGGCCGTGCGGGCGGAACGTGCCATGTCAGGTACTCCTTTGTCGGTGGCTGCCGGTGTCTGTCGGTGACGTGGTGGATGCGCCGTGCCCGTGGCGGAGTGCCCGCTGGAGCTCGGTGACGGTTCTCGCTGCAACCAGGAGCCTCAGCCGTGTGACGTCGGTGACCAGGGACACGAACTGCTGCAGGGCGGCCAGGTGGGAGGCGCTGTCTACAGCCGCCAGACAGAACACGAGGGACACCGGGTCGTTGTCCTCATGGCCGAAGGTCACAGGGTCTGACAGGGTGAGCAGGCTCATGGCCTGTCGGTAGACCTCGCCGTCGGGGCGCGCGTGGGCCAGGGCTGTGTGGGGAGCCAGGACGATGTAGGGGCCGTACGTCTCCACGGAGCGGATCATGGAGCGGACGTAGGCACGTGAGACGGAGCCGTCGGACACCAGTGGCTCGGCGGCGAGCGTGATGGCCTGGCGCCAGTCGTTGACCCGCTGGCGGATGACGACACGGTCGTCGGTGATGAGGTCGGTCAGTGCACTGTCCATGGCTTGGCTCCATGACGCGGACAGAGGTCGTGCTCGGTGATTGTGCTCGGCAGCATGTGCTCGGCTCCTGGCCCGCGTGGCTCGTGGTTGATGCACTGCGAGTATCCGCGCCCGCGTCTGAGGCGGGCCAGCACGTCTCCTTCCGCCTCAGGGCGTGCAGGCGGAAGATGGGCGGGACCGGCTGGTCCAGGGACCTGGCAGGCAGCAGCCGCGAGACCATGGCCGCTGCGCGTGCTCCTCTCGCTGCCCGGACTTTCTCACGAGCTCTGGTTGAATGTCGTGCATGAGTCGTTACCTTCATGGCCTGGGATGGGGTGTGGTCGCGCTCGCGGCAGCCGTGGCGCTGGTGAGCCTGCGTCCTCCTCTGACCATGCAGCCCTTTGTCGCCCAGGTCGTGGCGCTGCGCACCTTCATGACGCTCGGGTGGGGGCTCCTGGGCCTCCTCCTGCTGGCCACCGCCCTCCTGCGACGCAGGCTGGCCCGGTCCCGGGCTGGGCGTGCGTCCTCCTCGTCGCGTGCCGGACTGCGCACCGGTGCCCTCGGGCTGGTCCTTGTCCTCGTCGCCCTCGCCCACGGTGGCGTCCTCCTAGGGCGCGGCATGTCCCTGGGACCTCTTGAAACCTCTGATACCTCCTCGGACACCCCCTCGGACAAGGCTGCTTTCACCGTCATGTCCCTTAACACCGAGAGGGAGGACGCGCCCGTCCAGGCCGTGGCCGAGACCGCCCGGGCCGTGCAGGCCGACGTCGTCGTCCTGCCGGAGACGACAGCCGCCTACGGCGAGGAGCTGGCAGGGCTGCTGCGGGGCGCGGCTGGGGAGCTGACGGTCTACACCGCAGTCAGCCCGCCCTACGGGTGGAACGACGAGGACGGCGACGGTGCCGACGACGACTCCGGGGCGCATCACGGCATCGACCCGGTGCGCGCTACGACGGTCCTCGTCTCCGAGCGCCTGGGGGGCTACCGGCAGACGGAGGGGGTGGCGGGTGCGGGGCGCGGAATGGTCGTGCTGGAGCCCGTGGACGGGTCAGGGCCTGTCATCACCGGGGTGCACACCTACCCGCCGGTGCCGGGGCTCATGGGGGAGTGGAGGTCCTCGCTGACCACGGTGGCCGGCCTGTGCCAGGACCCGCCCGAGGGGCTGGTCATGGTCGGTGACTTCAACGCCACCCGCGACCACGCCCTGCTGCGTGACCTGCACGCCTGCGCGAGCGCGGGGGAGCAGGCGGGTGTCGGTGGCCTGGCGACCTGGCCCACCCACACCGGGACCAGGCTCCTGGGGGCAACCATTGACCACGTCCTCGTGGACGCCTCCGCCTGGGTGGGGCAGTCAGGCGAGGTCCTCACGCTGCCCCAGACGGACCACCGGGCAGTGGTGGTCCGTCTGGGCAAGGCCTAGACATGGGCAAGGCCTAGACGGGTAAGGCCGAGACGACGATGACAGGGCGGGGCTGACAGGGCGGGAGCCAGGGCCACCCGGGGTCCGCAGGGTGACCGTATCCGCTCACCTGGGTGCGGCTCAGCGCAGGTGTCGTGTCACCCATTCAGTACCCAGCCGAGCCACCTCCGCCTGGGCCTCCTGCGGGTGGTCCTTGCGTACCTGCACCAGCTGGCTGCCGTCCTTCAGGAGCGGGAAGCCCTTCTGGGCGTCTGCCGCGGTATCGGGCATCTCGTGGGTCAGCGCCCCGTAGATCATAAGGACCGGCCACGGAACCTCCGCCATGGTGGTGTGGGGCTCCTGCATGGAGAAGTCGGCGAGGGTCTCCTTGCTCAGCACGTTCCACTGGCGCGGGTTCGGGTTGTCGTCCACCAGCCGGGTCAGGCCGTGGCGGGCGAGCTCGTCGAGCTGGTGGGGGGAGAAGACCTGCTCCCACAGGACTGACTGGGGGCCGACCACGGCCCCTACCAGGACGGCGGTGCGTACCTGCTCGGGCCGGGCCAGGAGAGCGGCGGTCGCGCCGAAGCCGTTGGCGTGGATGGCCTGGCGGGTGTAGCCGCGCTCGGCCAGCCAGCCGGACACCGCCCTGAGGTCCTCGGCCTCGTTGGCCAGGGTGATGACGTCGTCGTCGGACTCGCCCAGTCCGGAGAAGTCGATGCTGAGGGTGGCCATGCCCGCCTTCTGGTAGCTGGCCGAGACCAGGTCCAGGCGCCCCTGCTCTCCGTGCCGGTCCGCGAGGAAGTCGTGGGCCAGCAGCACCACGCCCTCCCGGCGGGTCGGCACGCCCGTGCCGCTCTCGCCGTCCTGCGGCGGGGTGCCGTCGGGGCGGACGAAGGAGCCCACCAGGGTGACACCGCGCGGGGTGTCGATACGCACCATGCTCATGCGTACAAGCTTAGGCTAGAAGCTGGCGCGGGTCACCAGGTCGCGGAGGGCGCCCAGGGGAATTGCGCTTCCAGCGTGAGCCTGTAGCTGTGCCCGTGGTCCTGGGGTTCGTCTACCCTTGGGCTGTTCCATCTAGAGTGGCTGAGAGACCTGGCTCCGTGACGCCGCAGCAACCCCCTCCGGGTGCTTCCGCCAGGACCGATGGAGGGCCGCACCATGGACCGAGTGGACCGAGTGGACCAGTACGACGCAGACCTGGTTCCCGTGACCGGGCCGCCCCTGCCTGCAGCGGGGCCTGTCGCGCCCCAGCGGGCTGCGTCCCCGGGTGCCGCTGGTGCCGCGCTGGCCCCGGCGGGGCTGCCCTCGCTGTCCCTGGAGCTCTTCCCTCCCCGCCCCGGTGTCCATGCCTCGCAGACGTGGGGAGCGCTGGACCGGCTGCTGGGGGTGCTCCCCGACTTCGTCTCAGTCACCTACCGGCCGACCTTCGCGCCCGACCCTGACGGCGGCCCCGGGGTGTGCGCGGTGCGGGAGCACAACCCGGCTGAGGACGTCGTCACCCACGTGCTGGCCACCAGCCGGGTGCCGCTCATGGCCCACCTGACCTGTATCGGCTACCGCAGGCGCGACGTGGTGGAGATTGTGCGCCTCTTCCTGGGCTTGGGGGTGCGCCGCTTCCTGGCGCTGCGGGGCGACCCGCCGCGCGGGACCAGGGCGAGCGACGTCCCCGGTGAGCTGCGCTACGCCAGCGACCTGGTGCGCGTGATCCGCGAGGTCGAGGACGAGTACTTCGGTGACGGCGCCCGGCACCTGCAGGTGGCCGTGGCTGCCTACCCTGCCTGCGAGGACCTGGAGGCTGAGGTGGAGGTCCTGGCCGCCAAGCAGGAGGCGGGTGCCGACCTGGCCATAACCCAGGTCTTCTACGACGCGCAGGACTACCTGTCGCTGTCGCGTGCCGCTTCCTACAGCGGGGTGGTCATGCCTGTCCTTCCCGGCATCATCCCCCTGACGGACCTGCGCCGCCTGACCCGCCTGGAGTCGCTGACCGGTGTGCAGGTCCCGGCCGACCTGAGTGCCACCCTACGGCGGGCCGAGGGCGCCCAGGCTGTGGCGGCGGGGATCGACGCCACCCTGCGCCTGGCCACCCAGGTGCTCGACGGAGGTGCCCCCGGGGTGCACCTCTACACATTCAACCGGACCCGGCCCGCGCTGGACGTGGTCTCCCACCTGCGTCTGGGAGGGATCTTCCGGGGGCAGGAGCCCGACCGGGAGACCCAGCACGAGGTGGACCTGGCCTACCTCAACGCCACTCCCGGCGGGGACCGGCGTCCCTCTGTCTGGTAGGGGTCTGGTAGGGAGGGAGCTGGTGGGCGGGTAGAGCCAGGTCGTAGCGTAGGGAGGACCGTGGGGGCGAGACATATATGAGCGTATGAGCGCAGGCTGTCTTCGCGTCACGGAGGCGGCACCGGAGTGGTCCGGCGGGGCTGCCGGAGGTAATGATATTGCGGTGTTACCGTGGCAGGGCGGTTGACGCTCGTGTCACGTCATTAAGATGACAAGGAGATTCTCATGTTCTCTGTCCTCCGGGTGACCTCGTTGGTCGTGGCTAGCCTTGTCCTCGGCGCCTGTAGCGTGTTCCTGCTGTGTGCCGGGGCTGCCCTCGTCGCTCTTGCCGCTGATGCGTCGGTGTCGATCCCGTGGGTGTACACGGTGTGGCCTACCGAGGTGAACAGCTTGCCGGCGCTGAGCTTTGTCCCCCACGTCCGGGGTGCTGCCGGGCTGTCAGTCCTTGTCGCGGCTGCCTATGTCCTCTACCGAGTCCGTACCGCGCGCCCGCGCTGAGCCGCCCCATCGGCCGTCCATCGCTGTCCACCGTCCGGACGGTGTGTGGTGATCGGCGCGGCTGGGGTAGGGTTGGCCCGGTCCACCTAGGCCCGGTCCGGGCCTTCTATCCAGAGCGGCTGAGAGACGTGGCTCGGTGACGCCGCAGCAACCCGCCCCGGCAGGGTGCTTCCGCCACGACCGATGGAGAGGCGATGCTGCTCAGGCTACCCAGCACCGATGTCACGGGTGTGTTCGCGCCGCGGACCACCCCTGCCCCCGGTGGTCGAATGCCCGGGGCGGCGAGGACCTGACGCCGCCACGTCCCGGATACCCGGAAGCAGGAGAGCAGCCCCCAGCAGTGTCCAATGGTGACAGACAGTGCCTGAGGCGGTGCCGTTGCCCCAGCCTGAGCGCTGTGCTGGCCTGCGCCGTGCACCGGTTCCGTGGAGACCACTCCCGGCGGTTCCAGGGCGGCATGCCTACCGACATGCTTCCTGCGCCACCTGACCGGGCCGCTGTCCTCGTCGCCTGCCCGCTACCGGGCGTCGCCCACCGCATCCTCGTTCGTACCCTGCCCTGCAAGGAGACCCCCATGAGCGCCTCTGACACCCAGCCCACCGCACCTGCCCCGCTCCCCGCGGCCACCATCCTGGGCTACCCGCGCATCGGCCCCGACCGCGAGCTCAAGCGTGCCGTCGAGTCCTACTGGAAAGGGGCTGCCACCGCTGCGGACCTGCGCGAGGCCACCGCCAGCCTGCGCCAGGCCACCCGCGCCCGCCTGGCCGCCCTGGGCCTGGACGCCGCCTCCGCCGTCCCGGCCGACTCCACCCTCTACGACCAGGTCCTCGACGTCACCGCCGCCCTGGGCGCGGTCCCAGCCCGTTTCCGCGACCTGTGCGACGAGCACGGCGGCCTGGACCTGGACGGCTACTTCACGCTGGCCCGGGGGGAGGGGGACCGCCCGGCCCTGGAGATGACCAAGTGGCTGGACTCCAACTACCACTACCTGGTCCCCGAGATCGACCAGGACACCCCCATCAGCTACGTCGGCTCGGCTGCCGCTGGCACGGCCAGCCCCGCTGACCAGGTGCGTGATGCCGTGGCCGCGGGCACCCTCCCGCGCCCGGTGGTGGTGGGCCCAGTCACCTACCTGCTGCTGGCCAAGCCTAGCGACGACGCCGCCCCCGGTTTTACCCCCCTGGACCGCCTGGGCGACGTCATTGACGCCTACGGCCACCTCCTCATGGACCTGCATGAGGCTGGTGCCCAGTGGGTCCAGCTCGATGAGCCGGCCCTGGCCAGCGACTCCTGGGCCGTGGGGCGCGCTCGGGTCCTGGAGGCGGTGCGTGACGCCTACACCTGGCTGGGGGCGGTTGTGGAGCGGCCCCGCCTGCTCGTGGCCGGCTCCTACGGGTCCTTGGGCGACGCCCTGCCCGTCCTGGGGGCTACGCCCGTGGATGCCGTCGGCCTGGACCTGGTGGCGGGCGGCCTGCCCCACGACCAGGACCTGGCCGCCCTGGCGGGCAAGTCGGTGGCGGCCGGGGTGGTCTCCGGGCGCAACATCTGGCGCACCGACCTGGACGCCGCCCTGACTGCCTTGGAGCGGCTGCGTGATGCCCTGCCCCCGGGCACGCCGGTGACCGTGACCACCTCCACCTCGCTGCTGCACGTGCCCCACGACGTCGAGCGGGAGACCGCCCTTGACCCGCAGGTGCGCTCCTGGCTGGCCTTCGCCGACCAGAAGGTGGGTGAGGTGCAGGTGCTTGCCCGGGGGCTGGCACAGGGGCGTGAGGCGGTGGCCGCCGAGCTGGCCGAGGACGCCCGTCTGCGGGCTGAGCGTGCCGCCCACCCGGGGGTCAGCCGGCCGGAGGTCCGTCAGGCGGTAGCTGCGGTCACCGAGGCGGACCGCACCCGCGCCCCCTACGCCGAGCGTCAGGTAGCCCAGCAGGCGCGTCTGGGGCTGCCCGTCCTGCCCACGACCACCATCGGCTCCTTCCCCCAGACCTCCCAGATCCGCCGGGCGCGTGCCGCCTACCGGCGCGGCGAGCTCGACCAGGCCGCCTACGAGGAGGCGATGCGCGCCGAGATCGCCTCAGTGGTGCGTCTCCAGGAGGAGATCGGCCTGGACGTCCTGGTCCACGGTGAGGCCGAGCGCAACGACATGGTCCAGTACTTCGCCGAGCTCCTGGACGGTTTTGCCACCACCGAGCACGGGTGGGTCCAGTCCTACGGGTCACGCTGCACCCGTCCCTCCGTCCTGTGGGGCGACGTGGTACGCCCCGCGCCGATGACGGTGGCCTGGTCCTCCTACGCGCAGTCGCTGACTGACAGGCCTCTCAAGGGCATGCTTACCGGCCCGGTCACCATCATGGCCTGGTCCTTCGTGCGCGACGACGTGCCGCGCGCTCAGGTGGCCGACCAGCTCGGCCTGGCCCTGCGTGCCGAGGTGGCCGACCTGGAGGCGGCCGGGATCGGGGTCGTCCAGGTCGACGAGCCGGCCATCCGCGAGACCCTGCCCCTGCGTCGCGCCGATCGGGAGGAGTACCTGGCCTGGTCGGTGGGGTCCTTCCGCCTGGCCACCGGCGGGGCCGCCCCGGCCACCCAGGTCCACACCCACCTGTGCTACTCGGAGTTCGACGTCGTCATCGACGCCGTGGACCACCTGGACGCCGACGTCACCTCCATCGAGGCCTCGCGCTCGCGCATGGACATCCTGCCCGCGGTGGCCGAGCACGGCTTTGAACGCCAGCTGGGACCGGGCGTGTGGGACATCCACTCCCCGCGCGTGCCCAGCACCCAGGAGTGCGTGGAGCTGCTGGAGCGCGCGGTGGCGGCCCTGGGGGCGCAGCGGCTATGGGCTAACCCGGACTGTGGTCTCAAGACCCGCGGCTATGAGGAGGTGCAGGCCTCCCTGCGCAACCTGGTCCAGGCGGCCGCGCAGGTTCGAGCCGCGGAGCAGGCGAAGGACTCCTGAGGCAGGAGGAACCGTCTGGGCGGTCTTATAGGTGTGTGTGGCTGGCCTGTCCCAGGGCGGGTCAGCCACACCTGCCAGGCTCCGGCTCACGCGCGCGGCGGCAGGGTGACGGCCCGGGCTGCCTCCACGGCGCGGCGCACCATCTCCTGGTCAGTACGCTGCGGCTCCCCCGGGCCGATACCCGGTTGGGGGCAGCGCATGTGCACCTCCCGTACCCCGGTCGCTGCCACCAGGGAGCCAAGGCCCTCCGGGCCGATACCCAGCCCGCCGGAGGCTGCGATGACAGTGGGGCCGTCGCTAGTTGTCAGCCCGGCGATCATGGCAGAGGCCTCCTCCGGGGAGTCGGAGGCGCCAGAAGTGAGGACATAGTCCACGCCCAGGCCGCCCAGGTCGCCGTAGGCCTCCACCGTGTCCCGGCACTGGTCGAAGGCCCGGTGGAAGGTGACGGGGGCGCCGTCCGCCATGGACACCAGCAGCCGCACCAGCCCACGGTCCACAGCGCCGTCGTCAGTGAGCGCCCCGACGACGAAGCCCAGCTCGACGGCAGGTGGCAGGTGCGTGCCCGCACCCGCCACCACCTGGGGCCGGGTGAACTCCCCCATCTCCCGCGCCAGGGCGGCGATGCGTCGCACGTCAGCGATCATGGCCCGTCCCTCGTCGGAGTTGTAGACGTAGGGGCCTCCGCGCGGCCTGATGAGGACGCGCAGTCCGAAGGGCGCTGACTGCGCCGTCTGTGCCCAGTGCGCTCCCAGGCGTGTGCGGCGCTCCTCGACCTGCTCCGCCGCGGCGAAGATGGCGGCCTCCACGGTGCCGATTGACGGTGTGGTACCGGAGGCGGTGAGGTTCTCCCCGAGCTCTGCCCGGTCGGCCCCGACTCTTGCGGAGATGCGAACCCCCTCCACGTCCTCCACGCAGGTCTCCAGGACCAGGTGGCCCGGTCGGCGCCAGAAGGGAGGAGATGACGGTCGTCGTGCCGGGTGCTGGCGCAGTGACGGCGCCGACCTGGAGAGCCGCGTTGCATTCATAGGGTTGAGTCTGACATGTAACGAAGAATAAGGAAACTGGGGTGTCGGGTGGTGTTGGCTGCGGACCGCGGCAGCGGAGCGCGGCCATAGGCTGGCTGGTACGCGTGGACCCGTTGGCGCTGGGACGAGCCGGTCCCTAGACGTCAGCGACGTCCTCGTAGGACTTGGGGTCCTCGATAGGCTCCAGGTGGGCGGAGACCCGCAGGATGGGGTCGGCCGCGACGAGATCATCGATGAGCCGCTCGGTGAGGTCGTGGCCCTGCTTGACGTTCCAGGCTGCGGGGACCAGCACGTGCAGGTCCATGAAGCGCCGCGAGCCCGCCTCGCGCACTCGCACCGCGTGGAAGTCGATGGTGCCCGGCTGACGGTAGCGCTCCAGCACGTTATCCACCCTCGCCAGCGTCTGCGCGGACGGGGCCGCGTCCATGAGCCCGGCCACCGACTCCCTGACCAGCGCGAGCCCGGTGCGCATGATGTTGAGGCCCGCCAGCAGGGCCACGACGGCGTCGAGGACCGGGGCGCGGAAGACGGCGACCAGGCCCACCCCGAGCAGGACGGCCGCCGAGGTAGTGACGTCGGTGGCTAGGTGCCTGGCGTCGGCAACCAGGGCCGCAGAGCGCTCCTGACGGCCCTTGCGGTACAGGACCCAGGCCACGGCCCCGTTGACGAGGGAGGCCGCGACGCAGACAACCAGCCCCGTTCCCAGCTGCTCGGGCATGCGGGGGGAGACCAGCCGCTCCACTGCGGAGACGACGATGAGGGCGGAGGCGGCGAAGATCATGACGCCCTCGACAGCAGCTGAGAAGTACTCGGCCTTGGAGTGGCCGAACTGGTGGTCGTCGTCGGCCGGGCGGACTGCGATCCGCAGGACGACAAGCGTCGTGACGGCGGCGACAAGGTTGACCACGGACTCCGCCGCGTCGGAGAGCAGACCCACGGACCCGGTTAGCCAGGCGGCCATACCTTTGAGGGTGATGGTCGTGACCGCGGCGCCGACCGACAGCCAGGCGTAGGGGCTGAGGTCCTTCGGCGGAGCGTAGCGAGGTGGGCGCACGCCGCGATCCTCCCGGCTCACCCACGCCGACCGCAACCAGGGTTTCGGGAAGCCGTAAGCAACCTGGAGGATCCCCAGCGGCGACTACGCTGACGCTGACCTGCGCCAGCCAGGCGTGCGCCGACTAGACTAGGTGGCTGACGGCGTGGAGGAGGAGCCTGCTGAGCCTGCTGAGGAGGGGCCGAAGAGCCTGTCCTTGACGGCATCGGCTACCTTGTCCGTCACGGCTTCCCCCTGAGCACGGACCGCCTGGCTGACCCGGGCGGAGGCGGTGTCGATCTTCTGACGGACGAAGGGCTGCTCGGCCACCCGGGCCGCCGCGGCCTTGATGCGCTCGTACTGGGCACGTCCCGCCCGTGCCCCCAGGACGTAGCCGACGCCCATTCCGATGGCGAAGGGGATCTTTGTGGCCATGCGTGCCTCCTGGGCTCGTTGTGGCTGGACAGGTGCCGACTGGTCGCCTGTGTCCGCCGGGGGGCGGGCCAGCTGCTCGGGTGGGTGGGCGCCTCCTGTGCGCCCTGCTCCAGCCTACCGCGTCGCACCTGCTCCCACCGGGTGGCAGGCAGTGCCAGGCGAGGGCAGCCGAGCCTTTGTAAGGTAAGTTAACCTTTGCTATACAAGGGAATTTATCATTTCTACCATAGTGCTATGAGCGCTTTTGAGATGCTGGCACCCGGTAGGCGCGGTGAGCACGACCTGGAGGGCGCGGCCGCGTCGAACCAGGTGTCGCAGGCCTCGCAGCTCGCCTCGCGCCTCAACTGGCTGCGTGCCGGGGTGCTGGGGGCCAACGACGGCATCGTGTCGGTGGCCGGGCTCGTTGTCGGGGTCGCTGCCGCCAACCCGGGCGCGACCCGGGTGATCCTCACGGCGGCGGTCGCCGGCGTCCTGGCTGGCGCGGTCTCCATGGCGGCCGGGGAGTACGTGTCGGTATCGACCCAGGCTGACACCGAGCGGGCTGAGGTCGGCCGGATCCGGGCAGGGCTGGCCCACGACCCCGACGCGGGTCTGGCTGACCTGGCCTCCCGGTACCAGGACAGGGGGCTGAGCGCGGCCACGGCCCTCCAGGTGGCCCGCGAGCTGACCGCCCACGACGCCGTCGCCGCCCACCTGGAGGCGGGCCCGGGCCTGCGGGAGGACGACTACACCAGCCCCTGGGCGGCAGCGGCGGCGTCGGCGGTGGCCTTCGTCCTGGGGGCGGCCCTCCCGGTGCTGACGATCCTGGTGGTCCCGTCCCCGCTCGACGTGCCCCTCACCATGGCGGCAGTGCTGGCGGGCCTGGCGTTGACCGGCTGGGTCTCGGCCCTGCTGGGGCACGCCCCGGCGGGACGCGCTGTGGTGCGGGTCGTGGCTGGCGGGGCGCTGGCCATGGGGGTGACCTGGGGGATCGGCAGCCTCGTCGGCACAGCGGTGTGAGCCTTCCCGGCGCCCACAGCCGTGGGTCGACTGCCTGTGCCGGGCGTCTCCTGCAGGCGTTTCCGGGGGCCTCTCCCCCCGGGAGCGTGCGTCTCAGCGCCCGTCCACCAGCTCGGGAGGCAGCCGCCTGGCCAGGTCGTAGCCGTCGGCCCCCACGACAACGGGGACGTCGGCCTCCGCGAGGGTGCGCGACTCGGGGCTGATCCCCATCTGGGGGACGGCCAGGCCGCCAGCGAGCACCTGCTGCGCCGGGGTCAGCTTCCTGATGGCCACGGCCCGGACGCGCTCGGAGTGGTGCCGGGCCGCCTCGCCGTAGATGAGCGGGTCGTGCTGGCCGTCGTCGCCCACCAGCAGCCAGGACACCTCCGGCAGGTCGATCATGAGGCGACGCAGCTCGGTGCGCTTGTGCTCGATACCTGAGCGGAACCAGCCGGTGTTGGTGGGTCCCCAGTCCGTCATGAGCTTGGGTCCGTCAGGGAACCCGTGGCGCTGGAAGAAGGATCGCAGCGTAGGCAGCACGTTCCACGCACCGGTGGACAGGTACATCACCGGCGTTCCTGGGTGGCTGGCCTGGATCCGGGTGTAGAGCTCGGCCATCCCGGGGACGGGCTCGCGGGAGGAGGTGTACTTCACCAGCTGGTTCCATGCGGCCACCAGGACGCGGGGCACGTGGCTGACCATGGCCGTGTCATCGATGTCGGAGACGATCCCCAGCCGGGGGCCGGGTGGGACGACGAGCACCCTGGCGCGCACAGTCCCGGCTCCCGCCGCGTCGATCTCGACCGTGTGCCAGCCCGGCTCCAGGTCGTGGCCGCGCACGACGACGTCGACGTAGCCGCCGCGGTCCGCCCGGGTGCGCACGCTGGTTCCCCCGGCACGTACCGTGACCGGCAGGTAGGGGACGGGGGCGTCGATGAACAGGCGCCACCCGCGCTGGGCCTCCATGAGGCTGGTGACGGCCATGTCACGGGCCTGGGCCGCAGTGGTCGGCAGGGTCTCGGGCAGGGAGCTGAGCAGCGGCCCCTCGCTGGGCGCGTCCTTGGGACGCATGACCATGCGGGCCAGGACCCGCACCATGGAGGTTCCTGCGGAGCCGGAGGTGGTGCCGTAGCCGTCGTAGGGGATGACGCGGGGGTGCCATCCCCTGTGCCTGAGCACGGGGATCAGGTCGCGGTGGAACTGGTCCTCGACAGCGCGGGGGACGGCGGAGAAAGGCACAGGCACAAGGGGCATCCTAGGGGCAGACTGATTCTCCTGACTCCTGGGGGAAGAACTCCGCGTCAGTGCCACGGTGCCGACGGCTCAGTACCTGACCAGAGACGAGCCACAGGACGGCACCACTTCCCAGCGCCCACCAGGTGTAGCTCGAGCCCACCAGCTTGGCCCAGGCGGGCCAGTCCTGCTCCACGTGGTTCTGCTCGGGGAACCACCAGTGCGCCGCCAGGAAGAACACGACGGCTCCTGCGACGGATGCGGCCAGCAGGCCCGCGGAGCGCCACCGCCAGGCGGCTGCTACCAGCGACACGAGTGCCGGCAGCGCCCACACCCAGTGGTGCGACCAGGAGATCGGGGAGACGAGCAGCCCCAGCACCATGGTCACGCTCAGCTGGAGGGTCACGACCAGGCCCCGGGTCGGCGGTAGTAGCAGCGTGGTAGCCGTCGGCGCTGCTGGCGCGCCCGCTGACGCTGCTGGACTACCCGCCGGTGCCAGGGCGTCCAGGCGGCGGCACAGCAGCCAGGCGCCCAGGACGGCCAGGGTCGTGCCCAGCGCCCAGGCGGGGGTCCACAGCGACTCGGGCAGCGACCGGGCGACAGCCCCCTGGATGTTCTGGTTGCCGGAGAAGTCGCGGAACCCGGCCCGGCCGGTATCCCACATGGCCCAGGTGAAGAAGTCCCAGGTCTCCTCGGGGCTGGCCAGGGCCGCCAGCAGGGTCGCCCCGGCTGCGGAGGCCACCATGGTCGCGGCGCTGCGCCACTGCCTGCCCGCCAGGAAGACCAGGACGGCCACCGCCGGGGTCAGCTTGACTGCTGCGGCCAGCCCGCTGAGCACTCCGCGCCAGCGCGACTCCTCGGGCAGGACCAGCACGTCCACGGCGACCAGTGCCATGAGCACGGCGTTGACCTGCCCGTACTCCATGGTCTTGGGGAAGGGCTCCAGGACCATGACGGCCAGCAGTCCCAGCCACGGGGCCAGGCTGCGCGCCTCCCGGGCGGACAGGGCGTGCGGGAGCCAGGCATCACCTGGTGGGTCGGTGCCCGGTGCCCGGGAGGAGGGGGTCACAGGCGGGGAGGGGGGAGGTCCTCCCGGCGGTGGACGGTCTCGCAGGGTGTGCAGGACGGCCCAGGCGGTCACCGCGGCACACGCAGGTGTTGCGGCTACGAGCAGGGCGGTGGCCCACTCGTAGGTGAGACCGGTCAGCGGGACGAGGAGCCACGCGGCCAGGGGGGTGTAGGTGAAGGGCCACAGCTGTTGACCGGGGTTGGCGTACCAGCGGTAGAGGTCGCCGCCGTCCTGCCACTGCTCGACGGCGGCGTAGTAGACGTAGGAGTCCAGCTTGAAGACCCATGAGCCCGCGTCGGTCAGGGAGACGTAGGCGGCGACCAGGAGGGCCAGTCGCCCTACCTCCTCGGTCAGGGGCGAGCCGAGGGCCCGGTGCCGGAGGCGCCGGGCCACCCGCACGGTCGCTGCCTCTGCTGCGGGTGCCGTCGCCTGCCTCCTCCTGCGCACCCGAGGAGTCTAGGGCATCGCCTTGCCCGGTCTGCGCAGTGGGCAGGACGACGCCGCTGCCGGCCCTCCTGTCACTGCCCCTCCAGGGTGCTGCGGGTACGTGCTCCTCGTAGCACCCTGGAGCCCGCCACCGCGGCTGCCACGGCGGCCCAGGCGCAGGCTGCCATGACCAGGTAGCCGCCGCGTGACCCGGCCGCGTCGATGACGCTGCCAGCAAGCAGGGCACCTAGGGAGACGCCGATGTTGAGCGCGGTACTGACCCAGGCCAGGCCCTCGGTCAGCTGGGAGGCAGCTACAGTCACCTGGATGATGTTGTTGCCGTTGACGACCGTAGGGGCGATGGCCGTCCCCGTGAGGACCATGAGCACGCTCAGGACGACGAGGTTGGGTGCCAGGGCGAAGGTGGAGGAGCCCACGGCCAGCGCGACCACTCCCAGGAGGAGCCGGGTCCGCAGCGGCCAGCCCCAGGAGCGGGAGCCGTAGGCGAGGGCGGCGGTCAGGGAGCCCACCCCCCAGGCGGCCAGGATGACCCCTGAGGCGGAGGCGTGCCCCTGCTCGGTGGCGAAGGCGACGGCGGCCACGTCGTTGGCGCCGAACATCGCGCCGGACAGGAGAAAGACGGCGATGACCACGATGACGGCCCCGTGACGCAGCACGCTGTGGTGCGCGGCGCCTCCTGGGGTCGCTGCGCGCCCCGGCCTGCCGTGGGCAGCGGGCTCGGTGGCACGCTGGGACAGGAACCACGAGCCGCCGCCGACCTGCAGGAGCAGGGCCGCCAGCCATCCCGAGGTCACCGGCAGGACGGGGGCGGTGCACAGGGCAGTGGCCAGGACCGGCCCGATGATAAAGGTGACCTCGTCCAGGGCGGCCTCCAGGGAGAAGGCGGTGTGGGTCTCCTGGGGGGTGCGCAGGATGCCCGTCCACCGGGCCCGCACCAGGGATCCCATGGACCCGGCGAGGGCGCCGGCCAGGACGGCCAGGGCGACCAGGACAGCCAGGGGCGCCCGTGCCCCGGTAGCTGCAGCCAGCCCGGCCAGTCCGGCTGCTGAGCCCAGGACGGCGGGCAGCATGACCCGTGACTGCCCGTAGGCGTCCACCAGCCGTGCCAGCAGCGGCGAGCCCAGGGCCACGGCCACGATGTTTGCCGCACTGACGAGGCCGGCGGCGGTGTAGGAGCCGTAGGCGTCCTGGACGGCCAGGATGGTGGAGATTCCCGTCATGGACACGGGGAAGCGGGCTACCAGGCCCGCAGCGGAGAAGGCTGCGGCACCCGGGTAGGCAAGGATCCTGGAGTAGGAGGTGGTCATCTGGGGCAGGAGGTAGTCATGAGGTCACCGCTGAGCTCGAGTGAGGTCACTGCCAGGGGACCCGGCCCAAATGTGTGGTGTCAGCGCTGGGTGGTCTCGGAGGAGGCCCGCGACAGGGTGAAGCCCTGGCCCGTGACCTGGCTCCAGCACTCGATGCCCTCCTCGGAGGAGGTGCAGGCAAAGGTGTCGTTCTTCGCCGAGGCGCCGTACTGGAGGCTGGCGCCCGTGCTGGCGAAGTCCTCCCCGCAGGACCCGCTGGCCTCGCCCTCGACGCCGACGGAGGCAGTGAACGGCTCGCTGGAGCCGCTGCAGGAGGAGTCGTTGCCCACGAAGTCGTGGTCGTTGATCGTGCAGGACACGGAGTCCTCCCCCAGCAAGCAGCTAATGTTCCCGCTGGGCGTGGTGAAGACGCTCATCTCCAGGGCGTCGTCAGGAGCGGGGGCGCTCAGGTCCGGGGACGGTGTGGCGCTGGGGGTGGAGGAGGCCGAGGCGGTCGCGCTGGGGGACGCCGAGGGCGCGGCCTGTGTGGCCTGCTGCGCCGGGGCGGTGGGCTGCGAGCCCTGGGCGCCGGTGGAGGAGTCGTTCTCCCCGCCGGTCAGGATCCAGGTCATGACGAAGACCAGCAGGGCCGCGACGATGGCGGCGAGGATCCACAGGAAACGTCCAGAGGGACTGTCGGAGGCGGTCTCCTCGGCCTCTGCCGTCCCCACGCCGAAGACCGTCGCCTCCGCCGCCTCGGCGCCCGGTGTACCCCCCGGGCGGGCGGAGGTCGCGGCGTAGCCGGCTGCGGCCGTGGTCTGTCTGGGCCGACGAGGTGGAGCGGGCTGGTAGGGCTGCCCAGGCTGTCCGACAGCAGCCGGGGCGCCGGTCCCCAGGGCTGCGGGGCGGGCGGAGGCGGCGGCGACCGCCTGCGTGGGCGCCTCGGCTCCCGGCCGGGCGGGGGCGTGTGCCGTAGGGACGGCGGGTGCGGGGGAGGTGGGCGAGTACGCGGGTATCGGCTGCTGGGCGGCCGTGTAGGGCGGAGGCTGCTGCGGTGAGGCGGCGGAGAAGGCTGAGGTCTGGGAGGCCTGGGAGGTCTGGTAGGGCGAACGTGGCACCGGCTGTGGCCGGGTGGCCTCAGGGTCGGAGGTCGGCTGGGAGGGGATAGCCTGCGTAGCCTGGAGGTGCGGGTCGGGGGAGGCTGCAGGACCTGAGGCCTGGGTGCTGGGAGCGCCCCCGGTGCCCGGGGCGACTACTGAGGGAGCGGCTGAGGGGCTGCCCTGCCCTCCTGCCTCCCCCGGGCTGCTTGCGCCTGCGCTCCCTACGGTACGGGCGATGGTGTGGCCTGCGGTGCTCGGCGTCGCGACGGGGGAGGTCGCTGCGGGGGAGGCCTGGGGAGGCTGAGGCAGGACCTGCGTGGAGGCGGTCACGGTCCCGCCTGCCATCCCGCTGGCACGGGCGGCGAGAGCGGCGTCGACAGCGGGGTCGTCCAGTGTGCCCAGCCACTCCAGCAGCGCGGGGTAGGTCCGCGGATTGGCTGCGATGTAGGGACGCAGGTCGGGGTAGTTCTGCGCCAGCTGGTGCAGGGTCTCCAGAGGTGCGTTGGGGTCTTGCGCGCGAGCGGTCAGCTCGTCCTTGGCCTGAGGCATCCTGGGTCCTTCGCTGGTTCGGGGTACAGGGCGTACCGGGCTCCTGGTGCGGCGTGCGCCGGGAAACGACGTCCTGGGGCGGTGAGGGAGCGCTGCGCTGGGGCGGCTCCCCGGTATTGTCGCACCCGGACCGTTATACGGTGACCCAAGGAGCGCCCCGGCGCAAGACCTCACCCTTTGTGATCTCACCTCCGAGAAAGGGAGCTGATGGCTGATCCCAGCGATCCCAACCGTGCCGTCCCGGCCTGGGCCGCCGGAGTCGTGGCTGGTGCGGCGACCGACGTCGGGCGCCTGCGTGTCGTCAACGAGGACGGCTACCTGGCGGTCAGCCCCGCCTTCGTGGTCGTGGACGGCATGGGAGGTCACGCCGCCGGAAGAGCCGCGACCCAGGCGGCACTGGGGGTGCTGTACAGCCTGGCTGGCAGGAGAGTCACCCGTGTCGAGGAGGTGCTGCGGGCTGTGGCTGCTGCCCAGGAGGCGATCGTGGACATCCCCTCCCACGCGGCCTTCCTCCCCGGGGCCACGGTGGCGGGGGCGGTGCTGGCCGACCTGGAGGAGCCTCCTGCCGGGCAGAGCGCCCCCGACGGCCGGACTCACCTGCCGGAGCCCGTGGCAGCGGGGAGTCCTGCGGGAGCGGGCACGCGTCTGACCTGGCTCGTCTTCAACATCGGGGACGCCCGCACCTACCTGTTGCGCGACGGCGTGCTCAGCCAGCTGACCCGGGACCACTCACAGGTCCAGGACCTTATTGACAGCGGCTACCTCACCCCAGAGGACGCCCGCGTGGACCCCCGGCGCAACATCGTCACGCGGGCCCTGGGCGGAGGCATTGCCGACTCTGCCGTCCCCGACCTGTGCACCGTCCCCGTGGAGGCCGGGGACCGTGTCCTGGTCTGCTCCGACGGGCTGAGCGACGAGCTGGACGACGACTCCCTGGCCGTGGTCCTCACGGCGGGCTTCCCCCCGCAACGCACGGCTGACCTGCTGGTCGCGGCCTCCCTGGAGGAGGGAGGGCACGACAACACCACCGCAGTGGTGGTCGATATCGTTGATGTCGCCGACGGCGGTCGTGCCCGCGGCGCTGCTGGCGCTGCCGGTGCTACCGGTGCCGCAGCCGCAGGTTCTTGACGGGAGGTGCCCGGGAGGGCAAGGATGCCGCCGGGGTCCTGCGACCCGCCCGGGCGCGTGGACCCCGACGAGCCGGGAGCGTGACGCGGCCCGTGAGTAATGGCAGCAGCCGACGGTGAGGGAGCGCAGGCACGTGGTAGCAGCAGGGCTAGACCCCCGGTACGGCGAGGCGACCAGGGCGGTGGGCGGCGACCCTACCCGGGGCCGTCCTCGTGCCGGTCGGCGACGCCGGTGGCCCGTCGTCCTCCTCGTGCTGCTCCTGGTCCTGGGAGGTGCCGGGGTCGCTGCCGAGCACTACGCCCGGGGTCGGGTGGAGACTGAGGTGCGTGACGCGCTGCCGGGCCTGAGCCAGGACGCCAAGGTCACCACGGAGGGGATCGTGCTGCTCCAGGCCGCTCAGATGTCGTTGAGGAGCCTGGACGTCACGGCTTCCAGCCTGGCCCTGGAGAGCGCAGGGGGCGCTGGGGCCGGGGGGCGTGGCAGTGAGGGCCAGGGCGAGGACCAGGGCGAGGACCTCAGCCTGGCCGACCTGAGCGTCTCGATGAGGCAGGTCGGGCTGCGCGCCCCGGTCACGGCTGCCAGCGTCGACATCTCGGCCACAGTTCCCTGGGAGCAGGTGGGTGCCGCGATGGAGGAGGCCTCCTTCCCGGGGGTCTCCTTCCCGGGGGTCTCCTCGGACCTCTTCTCGGGCACTGACGTCGCTGTGACCGCCGACCAGGTCGGCACCTCGGCCCAGGACCCGGGCTCCGCCACGGCGAGCGCCTCGATACTAGGGCAGGAGGTGGAGATCGGGCTCGTTCCCGCCGTCGGTGAGGACGGGGGACTGGCGCTTGACATCACCTCGGTCTCCCTGGGTGGTTCCCAGGAGGAGACGGGCACTGGTCTGGGGGCGGTCGGCGACCTGGCTGCCTCCCTGGCCCTGGAAGGGTCCCAGGTCGAGGTCCCGGCCGAGCTCCTGCCCGGCGGGCTGGGCCTGTCGGGGGCGATCGTGGCCCCGGAGGGGCTGCGCGTCCGCCTTGAGGGCGAGGACGTGGCGCTGTCACAGATGTGACCGAGCGCGCGCGTGGGGTGTCGCACTGTGCCCGGCGGTGTCGGGACGTGCCTGCGTGTGGCACGCTGGGGGCGCCCTGCCCGGGCGGCGGCTCCTGCCTGGTGCCTGCCGCGTGCTGGTGGGGCCTGGTCCTGCGGGCGCTCCTGCGCTGCGAGGACCAGCAGGCGCCGGTCGTGCGGGGCCTGCGGCAGCACGCGACCGGGCAACCGAGCAGACGCTGAGCACACAGGAGAGCCATGAGCACGCAGCCTGACCAGACAGGTCCCGCAGACCTGCGTCAGGGCTACCCGGCCCAGCGCCAGCCGACGGCCGGTACCGGTGGTACGGCAGGCGCGGCCGCCCCGAGCCAGGCCCCGTCGGCTAGGCCCGAGGCGGATGTGGGATACCCCGTCGGCCCTGCTGCCCCACCGGGCGCTCGGACGCCTACCGCCCAGCAGGCTCCCGGGACGGTGGCCCCGCCCGTGCCTGCTCCCGCCTCCCCGCCTGCTCCCCGGACCGCGCCTGCTCCCGCTCAGGGGGGCGGAGCTGTGACCCCGCCTACCCGCTCCCGGGTGCCCCAGCACGCAGGCGCCTCCTCCCACTCCCAGGGCTCTAGGGGGGTCACGGAGGCTGACATCCAGCGTGCCGGGACGCTGCTGGACCGTGTCGCCCGGATCTTCTCCCAGCGCGTCGTCGGGCAGGACCAGCTGCGCACCGTCCTGGTCACCACCCTGGTCTCGGGCGGCCACGTGCTGCTGGAGTCCGTGCCCGGTCTGGCCAAGACCACGGCCGCCCAGACCCTGGCCTCAGCGGTGTCGGGCTCCTTTCGCCGCATCCAGTGCACCCCCGACCTCATGCCCAACGACATCGTGGGCACCCAGATCCTCAACTACGCCACCGGCGAGATGACCACCCAGCTGGGGCCCGTCCACGCCAACATCGTCCTGCTGGACGAGATCAACCGCTCCAGCGCCAAGACACAGTCGGCGATGCTGGAGGCCATGCAGGAGCGGCAGACCTCCATCGGCGGCGTCGTCTACCCCCTCCCGCAGCCCTTCATGGTGCTGGCCACGCAGAACCCCATTGAGGAGGAAGGCACCTACGTCCTGCCCGAGGCCCAGATGGACCGCTTCCTCGTGAAGGAGGTCCTGACCTACCCGCGTCCCACCGAGGAGGTCGACGTCCTCGACCGGATCAGCGACGGCTCCTTCGACAGGCCGGTTGTCGAGGCACCGATCTCCACCGATGACGTCGAGTGGCTCCAGGCCACGGCAGAGCACGTCTACGTGGACCCGGTCATCAAGCAGTACATCGTCGCCCTGGTCAACACTTCCCGCGGGGGCGGCCCCCGCCCGGTGACTGGCCTGGACGCCCAGGTGCGGGTGGGCGCCTCGCCGCGCGGGGGCATCGCACTCATGAAGGTGGCCCAGGCGATCGCCCTGCAGGAGGGGCGCGGCTACGTCATCCCCGACGACGTGCGCCTGCTGCGCCACGCCGTGCTGCGCCACCGCCTGGTGCTGACCTACGACGCCCTGGCGGACGCGGTGGCCCCCGAGTCGATCATCGACGCGATCTTCGCAGCCGTTCCCACGCCGTGAGCCCCGTGACGACCGTGCAGCAGGAGACGCAGGAGGCAGCCCCTGGGCAGGACCCGGGGCCTGCGCAGCCCTTCTCCCAGCCCCGTTCGCCCAGTCAGGGGGGTCGGGCGCAGCGCCTGCGCGCCGCCCTGTCCCTGCCGACCCTGCGGCGGGCCACGGGGATGCTTGACGGGCGCCACAAGTCGGTGTTCCTGGGGCAGGGGCAGGACTTTGACGACATGTCCTTCTACCGTCCCGGCGACGACGTCTCCGACATCGACTGGAAGTCCTCGGCGCGGGTCGGCTACCCGGTTATCAAGCGCTACCAGCGGGAGTCCTCCGTGCCGCTGGTGCTGGCGGTGGACACTGGGCGGACCATGGCCGCCCAGACCCCCCACGGGGACGACAAGCGCGACCTGGTCCTGGGGGTCGCTGAGGTCTTCTCCTACCTGGCCCGTATGCGAGGCGACCCGGTGGGCCTGGTCGCGGGCGACTCCAGGCGCATGGTCTCGCGCCCGGCACGCTCGGGCGCCAAGCACGCGCAGACGCTGCTGGCCCTCCTGTCACGGGCACTGTGGTCCCTGGACGCCGAGCAGGGCGCCGGGCGAGATACCGGGTGGGATGCCGGGAGGAAGGAGGCCGTGGCACGGGGCTCCTCCCGCCCGCGGTCTTCGGGGGCGCCGGGTCTGGCTGCCGACGCCCCGGCCTCCAGCCTGCCAGTGGTCCTGGAGCGGGTCTCCCGCTGGCACCGGCGCCGCAGCCTGGTGGTGCTTGTCACCGACACCGCTCACCCCGGTGAGGACTGCACGGTCTGGCTGCGCCGCCTTCCCGCCCAGCACGAGCTGGTGGTGGTCCAGGTCGAGGATGACGACCCGCTGCGTGAGGGAGCTGGTCGGGCGCACGACGTCGACTCGGTGGCCGAGCTGCCTGCCTTCCTGCGTTCGGACCCCCGCGTGGCCGCGGAGGTCGGCCAGGCTGCTCTGGCCCGCCGCCAGGCTGCGGCCTCCCTGCTGGAGCAGCGCCACATCGAGTCGGGCGTGGTGGACTCCGGGCAGACTCTCATCGACTCGGTGGCCGAGCTGCTCATGCGGGAGCGGGCGGCCGTGGCCCGGGGGAGGAGGTAGCCGTGGAGGCTGTCCCCCCCGTCCTCATGCCGGCGTGGGTGGCGCTGGTAGCGGCACTAGGCGCCGCCGCCGTGGCTATCTGGCTGCTGCGCACCTTCCTGGTCACACGCCGCGACCTGTCCCTGGAGGTCGGAGACATCCCCATGGCTGCCGACGAGCGGCAGCGCTGGGGCGACCAGCTGACGACGATCACCTCCCGCTGGGAGGCCGGGGAGCTGGACCTGCGTGGGCTGCACCTGGAGCTGGCGTCCCTGGTGCGCGGCTTCGCCCAGGCCCGCTCCGGGCAGGAGGTGACCACGGCGACGGTCACCGAGATCCTGGACATGGCTGACACGAGCGGCCCCCGCGCCGTCATGGACAGGCTGCGCCGTGCCCGCCGGGAGGGACGTCCCGTGGACACCAACCCCCTGGGCTACGTGGGCGAGCTCCTGGCAGTGTGGGAGCAGCCCTCCTTCGACCGGGAGCCTGAGGCGGCCGCCCAGGAGGCCATCGACAGGGCGGGGTGGGTGGTCTCCCAGTGGTGATGCCATGGCTGTTCTGGCTGCTGCTCGTCGTGGCGGCGGCTGTAGCGGTGCTGGCGGCGGTCAGGCCGGGCGGGACCGGCCGCCGCAGGGAGGCGGAGCCGCCGCGACGGGTGGCTAACTCTGCGGGCATGTTTCTCCTGCCCCGGGTTCGCTCCCGCGTGCGCCAGCAGCGCTGGCTCCACGCCGGGGCAGGGCTGCTGGTCCTGATCGCGCTCCTGGCCGCAGCGGGGGTCTCGGCCCGTCCGGTCTCCGAGGTGGAGCGCTCTGACCGTCTGGCCAACCGCGACATCGTCCTGTGCCTGGACGTGTCCACCTCAATGATCACTATCGACGCCTCTGTGCTGGAGACCTTCTCCGAGCTGCTGGACTCTTTTGACGGGGAGCGCGTCGCCCTGGTGGCCTGGAACTCCACGGCCCAGACGATCGTGCCGCTCACTGACGACTACGACCTCCTGGGCCGCCAGATGGAGGACCTGGCCGACGTGCTGGACATCGACCCGGCCAACCCCACCTCCCGGCAGGTCACCGCCTACGAGGACGCGCTCAGCGGCACCATGAGCTACTCGGTGGTGGGCTCCTCCCTGGCCGGCGACGGCCTGGCCTCGTGCGCCATGGCCTTCGACAATCAGGGGCTGGAGCGCTCCCGCTCGGTCGTCCTCGCCACCGATAACCTCATCATCGACCCCGACGGGGAGCAGATCTACAGCCTGGCGGACTCCGTCCAGGTCCTGGGGGAGCGCTCCATCCGGTTGTTCTCTGTCTACGGGACCGATCCGGACCAGTACGACCTGTGGGTCACCGAGAAGACGCCGGAGGAGGCGCGTGGGGAGCTGGCGACGCTGACGCAGGACAGCGGCGGCCGCTTCTACGACGTCGAGGACTCCGGTACCGGGGGCGACATCGTCAGGCAGCTGGAGGAGACCCAGGTCGCCGAGCTGGCCGGGGGCGTGGAGACGCGCCGTACCGACACCCCCGAGCACCTGGCTGCCGTCCTAGGTGCGGCTGTGGTGGTTGTCCTGGTCCTGGCGGCGTGGAGGCGACTGTGACCCTTCTGCCGATGCTTCCCTGGCCTGTCCTGGCCCTGGCGGCGGTCCTGGTCGTGCTGCTGCTGTGGCTGGCGCGCGCCCGGCTGGACGGCGCCCGCGCCGAGCCTGCCGCCTACCGCTCCTGGTGGAGGCGGGTGGCGCTGGCCTGCCTGGTGGTCCTCATCCTGGTCGGCCCGGCGCTGCGTAGCACGGAGTCCGTCAGCGTCTCCAACGTGGAGGTCTACCTGCTGGTGGACCGTACCGGCTCCATGGCGGCGGAGGACTGGGCGGGACCAGCCCCCGACGGCGTGGCCAGCCCCGCTGCCACTCGCCTGGACGGTGTCAGGGCCGACCTGGCCGCTGTGCGCGAGGCCCATCCCTCTGCCCGCTACTCGATCCTGGCCCTGGACTCCGCCGCCGCCGTCGAGCTTCCGCTGAGCAACGACGTGGACGCGGTAGACGCCTGGGTGGGGTCGCTGACCCAGGAGGTCACCGACCGCTCTACCGGGTCCTCCCTGGATACCGCCCTGCCGCTGCTGGGCCAGACCCTGTCGCGCTCCTACGAGGAGGACCCTGACGCGATCCGCCTGGTCTATGTCCTGTCCGACGGTGAGGACACCGACGGCGGAAAGGGTGCCCAGGAGGCGGCCGAGGGCGGGTGGACGTGGCAGTCCCTGGCCGGGGTGGTGGACGGCGGGGCTGTCCTGGGGTACGGGACTGCCGAGGGCGGCCCTATGCGCTCCTACGACGGTACTGCCGCGACGGGCGAGCACACCGACGCGGACTACATCATGGAGGACGACGGTGGCCAGCCCGCTGTCTCGGTCATCGACGAGGAGCGGCTGGGCTCGGTGGCGACCTCCCTCGGGCTGGACTACCTCCACCGGACCGGGGGCAGTCAGGACGACCCGACGCAGGTCTTTACCGACATCGACCTGGAGGCGGTCGTGTCCGACGGGCAGGCCTCGGGCCGGGCCAGGCGCTACGTGGTGTGGCCGCTGGCCCTGGCCGCCAGCCTCCTGCTCGTGTGGGAGGCTGGCGATCTGGTGCGCGCCGACCGTCGGCTGCGTGCCCTGACCGCGGGGAGGACAGGGACGTGAGGATCCGACGGAGGGCAGGGGCCGGCGGCCCCGGCAGGCGGGACGGGCAGCGGCAGGAGGGGCCGGAGGACCCGGCGCGTCGCACGGCTCGCCTGCGTCGCCGTCGTCGGCTGCTGCTGGTGGGGGCGCTGCCCGCCACCGTCCTGGTGGTGCTGACGGCGTGGTGCCTGGCGGTGTTCGGTCTCACGCTGGCGGCCGGGCGGGCCTACACGGACGGCGACTATGAGACGGCCTCCTCCCGCTACCGCCAGGTGGCTGCGCTCAACCCCTGGCTGGAGCAGTGGCGCGTGCACTACAACATCGGTACCGCCCTGTACTCCGCCGGGGACCTCACGGGCGCCCAGGGGCTCCTGGAGACGGCTCTGGAGGAGGTGCCGCAGGAGGAGTCCATTGATCCCGAGACCGGCTACAAGCCCGCCGACTCCCCGGAGTGCCGAGTGCGCTACAACCTGGCCCTCACTCACCTGGCTCTAGCCGCCCAGGCCCAGGATGAGGGCGGGACGCAGGCCTTTGAGGAGCACGTGGGCGCTGCGGCCCGGGCTGCCGGGGAGTGTGAGGTGCCCTCGCCACAGTCCGCTGACGACCCCAGCCAGGATCCCAGCGCCTCCCCCTCTGGCACCCCCTCCGGGGACCCGGGGACGGCCGAGCCGCAGGAGCAGCCCTCCTCCGGCGGAAGCTCCGCAGCGACCCCGTCGCCGGAGCCGGGCTCCCCCACGCCGACGCCTTCTGCCGAGGCCTCCCCGCAGACCTCCTCCTCGGCGGGACCCTCCCAGGAGGCCTCGGTGAGCCCCTCGGCAGACCCTGACGACGAGCGGGAGCAGCGCCTGCGCAACCGCAACCAGGGATCCCCTGAGGGAGGCGGCACCGTCGTGCCCGGGGACGACCAGGACGGCTCCGACTACCGTCCCTGGTAGGTCTTGGCAGGACTTGCCAGGCCGGGCTGGGCGCTGCCAGGTCCTGGCAGGAACCTGGTGAGTGCTGGGCAGGCGTCAGCGGGTAGGCTCGGCGCGTGCCTGCCATCTCCCGGCTCTCCCGGCTTGTCGTCGCCGCTGCCGTGGTCGACTCCCTGTCTGAGCCCACGGCGCTGCTGTGTGCAGCGCGCTCCTACCCGCCCGAGCTAGCGGGACGCTTCGAGCTTCCCGGGGGCAAGGTGGAACCGGGTGAGACCCCGACCCAGGCGCTGGTGCGTGAGCTGGCTGAGGAGGTCAGCCTCACGGTGCGCCTGGGGACTGAGCTGGTGCCGCCTGCTGGCCGGGCTGCGGCCCCACCGTGCGCGTCTCCCGCCCAGCCGTCGGCTGCTGCATATGGCGACGACGCCCCGGCCTGGCCGGTGACCGCAGGGCTGCGGATGCGGGTGTGGCTGGCCGAGCCGGCTGACCACACCGACACCGGGACGGCAGGAACGAGCCACCAGCTGCTGGAGTGGACCGCCCTGGACGTAGTGACCGGCCTCCCCTGGCTTGAGGCTGACGTCGCAATCATTGACACCCTCTTGGAGGAGCTGGGGCGCCTGCCACGACGTTTTTGATGACGTTCCTAGCCAAGCCGTCATCTTGTGGGTTAGGCTGACCTCATGCCGAAGATTACGGGGGGCTCGCTGGCCGAGCACCGCAAGCGCACACGCAGCGCTCTGTTCGAGTCGCTCTCCGAGCTCCTGAGGCAGCGCAGCTTCGACAGGATCACCCTGTCGGACGTGGCCGCCCACGCCGGTGTGGGGCGTACCGCCGTCTACAACCACTTCACGGACAAGGAGGACCTCCTCCTGGCCCTCATGGACTACGAGGCCCAGCGCTACGCCGAGGAGCTCTCCCGCGCGCTGGCGGGCACCAGGGACCCTATCGACCGCCTGCGCGTCTACGTGCGCCAGCAGGCCCTCATCAAGCCTCATTACCACTTCCCCACCACCGGCCCGCTAGCGAGCTCGGTGTCGCGCAGCGCCGCCAGTCGACTGCGGGCGCACGGCACCCTTCTGACCCAGATGCTCTCCTCCATCCTGTCCGAGGCGATGGCGCAGGGTCTCATCCCCCAGCAGGACCCAGCCCACGTCATTCCCCTTATCCACGCCACGGTCATGGGCGGGCGCCCCACCCCCTCCGACCCGCAGGAGCGCCGCGCCTACCTGGACTCCCTGGACACCTTCGTGCTGCGTGCGGTGGGGGCGGCCCAGCCTGACCACGAGGTCCCGCGTATCCCCAGCCCGCACGGGACCGAGGCCGCTGACGCCCCCGGTAGCCAGAGCGGTCAGGTGAGCGGGTCCGCAGCAGCCTGCGGAGCCGCCTCCACAGCGCCCCAGGGGACTCAGGCAGGCTGAGGCAGCGGATCGGGCCGTGGTGGTACCGGTGCGCAGCCGCTCTGGCAGACTGTCCCCGTGACCCTGAGCCGGAGTGTGTCCTGGAACAGTCTTGCTGACCGTCTTGTTGACCGTCTTGCTGACCGTCTTGTCGACCACGCTGTCCCTGACGGCACCCCTGCCATGACCGTCCTGTGGGTGGCGCTGGTGGTGCTGGCTGTCGTCCTGACCTGGCCACCTGCCCGGCGCTGGGGCCGTACCCTGGTGACGATCGTCCACGAGGCAGGGCACGCGGGCGTGGGTGTCCTGGTCGGGCGGCGATTCCTGGGCTTCGTGGTGGACAGGGACCTATCGGGGCACGCGGTGACCAGCGGCCCGGTGCGGGGGCCCGGACGGGTGCTGACCACCTGGGCCGGGTACCCCGCCCCGGCGGTGCTGGGTGCGCTCGTGGCCCTGGCGGCGTTGCGCGGCTGGGCCGGGCCGGTCCTGGTGGCTGCAGTGGTGGTCATGGTGGTCCTGCTGGTGATGTCACGCTCCGTACGCACGGCTGGTCTCGTGATCCTGGTCGGGCTCCTGGCAGCGGCGCTGTGGTGGTGGGGAGGACCGTGGCGTGCGGGCGTCGTGGCGGGCACGGGGATGGCCATGCTCGTGGGGGCCTGGGACTCCCTGCGCGACGTCGCTGGCACCCGTGACCCGGGCCAGGACCACCGCACGCTGGCGCAGCTGACCCCGCTGCCCGCGGGGGCGTGGCTGGCGACGTGGTTCCTGGTGGACGCGGCGGCCACCGCGGCCGTCGTGCTTGCGGTGCGGGACCTGTGGCAGGTTCCGGCGCTGTGAGGCCAGCTGTGAGACCGGGGGAGGCCCTGAGGGTCTTCGCGGAGCCCTGCTGGGCAGTCAGAGGTGACGGCCTGTAGCGCCGAGCGGTCGGCGGCCTCCTGCAAGACCGTGAGGCGGCCCGCAGGGGCGCCGGGGTGTGTACCGAGCAGGTAACCCTGTGGCTCCTGGCGCGCCCGGCGGCGGGCGCTGCGGCTAGGATCACCGGGCTGTGGGACCCTGGCACGCCACCGGGCAGGGGCGGGCCGCCCCTGTCCCACCCGATCCCTGGCCCGACCTGGACGTGCAAAGGACGCACCATGATGATCTCTCGCCGCCGCCTCGGCAGGTACGCCGCGGCCCTCACCATGACCACGGCTGTTACCGCCGTGCTGGCAGCGTGCACGGGGGACGGTGAGGACTCCGGCACCGAGGCGGGCGAGGACGGCCTCACCCTTATGATCTCCTCCTCCGGCGAGGCGGAGACCTCCGCCGTGCGTGACGCCCTGACCTCCTTCACCGAGGACACCGGTGTGGCCGTGAGGCTCCTGCCAGCCACGGACCTGGACCAGGAGCTCTCCCAGAGCCTGGCCTCTGACTCCCCGGTCGACGTGTTCTACCTGGACCCCCACCAGCTGGTCTCCTACGCGGACGCAGGTGCCCTGCACGCCTACGGGGACCAGCTGCCCGCAGCCGGTGACTACTACCCGTCCCTGGTGGCCAACGCGACCTACCGGGGGGAGGTCTACGGCGCCCCGAGGGGCTTGTCCACCCTGGCACTGTTTCTTAACACCGAGCTGTGGGAGGCGGCGGGGCTGACACCGCAGGACTACCCTGCCACCTGGGCCGAGCTCGAGACGACGGCGGCCGCGCTCGCCGCTGGCGGCACGGCTGGCCTGGTCCTGACTCCCGACTACGCCACTGCGGACGCCTTCATGGCTCAGGCAGGCGGCGGGCTGGTGGACAGCTCCGACAGTGCCGAGGGGGTCACGGTGACCGCGGACTCACAGGCCTCCGTGGCGGGGCTGTCCCAGATGAAGGCCCTGGTGGACTCCGGCGCCGCAGTGCTGTCCTCCTCCCTGGACGAGGGCTCGGGTGGTGACGTCTTCGCCCAGGGGCAGGCCGGGATGACCATAGCGGGCTACGGGCTGGTAAGTGTGCTGGAGGCCGACTACCCGGAGCTCGGATTTGCTGTCATCGAGCTGCCTGAGGGGAGCGCGGGTCGGGCGACGGTCCAGCAGGCGGCCTTCTACGGCGTGGCCGAGGGCTCGGCCAGGAAGGAGGACGCGCTGCGGCTGGTGGAGCACCTGACCTCGGCCGGTGTCCAGGTGGAGCTTGCCGCGACCCAGGGGCTGGTCCCCTCGGTGAGGTCAGCGGCCGACCAGTGGGCGGGTGAGGACCCGGTGTCCGTCGCCTTCGTTGCTGGTGCGGAGCACGCTGTCTACGCCCCGCTGGGTGACGGCGTGGCGGAGGTCCTGCAGGGCTTCGAGGACCAGCTGGCCTCGCTGGCGGACACTGAGCCCGAGGCCATTCTGGGGCCGCTCCAGGTCAACCTGGAGGCTGCGACCGCCTGAGGCACCCGCCGGGTCTGAGGGCGGCAGGAAGCAAGCGCCTGCCGCCCGGACGGTATGGCGTACAGGAGACAGCCGAAGGGCCTCCACCCACTGGGTGGAGGCCCTTGCCCGAGCGGGTGACGGGAATCGAACCCGCGCTGTCAGCTTGGGAAGCTGAAGTTCTACCATTGAACTACACCCGCGACAACGGTTCCGCCAGCACTGCTGCTGGCACCGTCGGTCATGGTCGACCATATCGGCGATGACGCGGATGCAGCATACCCTGCCAGCAGGTGGCTGCCAAGCTGGCGGGTGGGTGGGGCGTGTGAGGTTCTTGTCAGTGGCGTCCATGACCGCCCCCGGGGGCAGGCTCTTTCTGGCATCATGCGCTCCATGACATCGTCCAGTCCTTACGATATCGCCGGTCCCCAGCCTGACGACGCGGCCTGGTACCCGGGGTACCCAGGTGGCGGTAGTGCCGCTTCGGGGAGCAGTGGCGCTGCCGTCTCCGGCTCGTCTGCTGCCGACCCGGCCTCGGTCGTGGGGCCGGCGGTCTCCAGCGGTCCGGCAGCCGGGACTGGTAACGCCGCGGCCTGGCCAGCGGGCTATACGCAGGCGAGCACCCACCCCTATCCGCAGGATGGCGCGGCCTCTCCCGGTGGCTACCAGCAGCCCGGCTACTCCCAGTCCGGCGCCGCCTACCCGGGCGGTTATCCCCTGGCCGGGTACTACCAAGCCCCCGGCCAGGTTCCCGGGGGCGCCTACCCGGGTGCCTACCCGCAACCTGTCGTCCACGGCCCGCAGTACCTGGCCTACCCGGTGGGCAAGTCGAAGGTCGCCGCGGGTGTCCTCGGCATCCTCTTCGGGTGGCTGGGGGTCCACAACTTCTACCTCGGGTACGGGGGCAAGGGTGCTGGTCAGCTGTGCCTGACGATCTGTGGCCTCCTCACCCTGATCCTCGGCATCGGTTTCTTGATCATCATGGGGACGAGCATCTGGGGACTGATCGAGGGGATCATGATCCTGTCCTCCCCCTCTGGGACGCGGCCCTGGGGCATGGACGCCCAGGGAGTCCCTCTGACTGAGTGAGGTGGGTGGCTGGCCAAGCGGGCAGAGGTCAGGCTCGTCGTTCCGTGGAGGTCGGCGCGGCGTGTGCCTGCCGACTGAAGGGGTGCATGAACCTTTCCCTGCAGGGTCCGCTGCTTTGTCGGGTCTGCGGTATTGACTGCCCTTACGGCGTGGTATAGCGTGTAAGAATGCTAGTTGGCTGCGGATTTGGGGATGCCCTGTCCGGGGCTTGAGCTGGCTGGCAGTCGTCGTGATCTTGTTGAGGGAGCATGGAGGTGGTCGGTACGTCGGTTCCAGTGTGTAGCGTGTGAGGCTGGAGTGCGAGTTGGAGGTTTGGAGCGCGGCTTGATGACGCGGTCCTGCTATTGGAGTGCGTCGGCGCAGGCCTGGGTGTGGCTCCTGCGCTCATGTACGAACTGACAACTCGGACTTCTGGAGATATGACATGATAACTTCACGTGGAGTTCCTGCGGCTAATGTGGTGCCTGTCATGGCGACCTTCGTTGCGGCTGCGACCCTGTTTACTGACACGCTTCTTCGGGAACTGGCTGTACCTGCGTTGTTCCTGTATCCCGCAGTGGTTCTATCGGCGGCCGTGCTGGCTCTGCTTGGCGGCGTAGCCCTGACCCGTCTGCCTGCGTTGCAGCCCGCCACCGCTGCCGCAGGTGACTCGGGTGTCGTGGATCCTGTCGTCGCAGGGGGCCGTCATGCGTGACGCAGCAGCTCTGGGGCGCGTAGTCGCCCAGATGGACGGTCAGAGCTACGGCGCATACAAGCGCCTTGCCGGCAGCTACCAGCTGGGTCCGTTCCATCTCGACATCGATCACGTCCAGGTGGACCCGTACGCGCCACCGTCGCGCATGAGGCTGTCCGCGTCCCCGGCGCAGACGCGCTTGCCTGCCCGGCTTGCACGCGACGCGCTGACACGAACTGCCGTGGCCGACTTCCTTCTGCGTCGGCTCGCGCAGGCTGCCCGTCGGCTGGCCCCGAGGCCGACCGGTACCGGAAGCAGCGGTATCGTCACCACGGGGGAGCCCGGTCAGGAGGTTCTGGAACGCACCAGCATCGTGGTCACCCCTGAGGGCGGCGGTGCCCGGGTCGAGGCCCGCCTTGAGGTGGGGCTGCCGGCCTCCGGCCGCAGAATCCGTGGTCGCGAGGCTGCGAGGCTCCTCACCGATGTGCTGCTTCAACTGGCTGAGGAGACGCTGGTCTATACCAACCTCGGCCACCAGGCTCAGGACGCCATGGACGCTCACGTCGAGCTTGCGCACGATCAGGACTACATCCGCTCCTCGCTGCCCCAGCGAGGCCTGGTCGCGTTCGTCGGGGACGGGGCGGTGCTGCCGCGTCGTTCCGGTGACTCCGATCTTCCCCTGACTGGGGCCACCGTAGTCCCGTTCGCTAGTCCTCCCAGCCTGCGCACTGCCTTTGACCTGCCCAGCGGGCGACGTATCGAGGGTATGGGGATCCCCGAGGGGGTCACCGTCATCATCGGCGGTGGCTACCACGGTAAGTCCACCTTGCTGCGGGCGCTTGAGCGTGGTGTCTACCCCCACGTGGCCGGTGACGGGCGCGAGTGGGTTGTCACCCGTCCCGATGCTGTCACGGTGCGGGCTGAGGACGGACGTGCTGTTACGGGAGTCGATATCTCCCCGTTCATCTCTAACCTGCCCTCTGGCACTGACACGCGGTTCTTTAGCACCACTAACGCCAGCGGCTCCACCTCGCAGGCGGCCAACCTCGTTGAGGCCGTTGACGCCGGAGCCTCGGTGCTACTCATTGATGAGGACACCTCTGCTACGAACTTCATGATCCGTGACGAGCAGATGCGAGCCGTCATCCCGGTGGACCAGGAGCCCATCACACCGTTCGTCGAGCGTGTGCGCCCCCTGCTCACGGAGCGCGGTGTGTCCACCGTCCTTGTCGCTGGAGGGTCGGGAGCCTTTTTTGACGTCGCCGACCACGTGATCGCGGTCAACCACTACAGGCCCAGCGATGTCACACGAGAAGCCCGTGAGGTGGCCGGGGCCGCTTCTGGCTCCTCTCGTGCTGCAGCGGGTGCGGCTCTTCCCGCCCCGGGGGCCCGGCGGTCAGTCACCTTGGGACGCAGTGGTGGAAAGCCAGCCAAGGTCCGTGGCCGAGGCAGCATCCTCTACGGTGGCGACACCATTGACCTTGCTGCGGTTCCACAGCTGGTTGACGCGGCCCAGACCCAGGCTGTGGCCTGGGCGCTGGACCGTCTGCCGGGGCTGCTGGACCGGGCAGCCAGTCTGCCCGGGGGGACAAGCCGTCCAACAACCTTGTCCGAGGCTGTTGACGCCGTGTTGCGTCGTATTGACCGTGACGGGCTCGACTGGCTCTCACCCTACCGTGGACACCCGGGACACCTCACCCGCCCTCGCCGTCACGAGCTCCATGCGGCGGTCAACCGCTACCGCAGGCTAGACGCTAGGCAGTGAGATCTTGGGCAATGAGATCTAGATGAGGGCTACGGGACTACCCCGCTAAGGCGGGCGGTCGCGAGTGGGCCTGCCTGGGCGTTGCGGGGTAGGTCTGCGTAGGACGTGCCGACTCCCCGCCAGTGGCCGCTGTGCGTGCCACTGGCGGGGAGTCGGCACATCTCAGTAAGGACCGTGGGCGGCTCCTGCCCGCCTGAGCGGTCAGCATGCCCGTCCCGGCACTGACTGGCCCCACCTGGCACAATCAGCCTCGTGCTTCTCTCCGACCGCGACATTCGCTGTGAGCTCGAGGCCGGGCGTGTCGTCCTGGACCCCTACGATCCGCAGATGCTCCAGGCGGCCTCGGTAGACGTGCGTCTGGACAGGTGGTTCCGTCTCTTCGACAACCACCGCTACCCGGTCATCGACCCCTCCCAGCCCCAGGACGACCTCACCCACCTGGTGGACGTCGGCCCTGATGAGCCCTTTGTGCTTCACCCCGGTGAGTTCGTCCTGGGGGCGACCTACGAGCGCCTCACCCTGCCGGACACGGTCGCCGCGCGCCTGGAGGGCAAGTCCAGCCTGGGCCGCCTGGGCCTGCTCACCCACTCCACGGCGGGCTTTATCGACCCCGGCTTCACCGGGCACGTGACCCTGGAGCTGTCCAACACCGCTACTATGCCGATCATGCTGTGGCCGGGAATGAAGGTAGGCCAGCTGTGCTTCTTCCGCCTGTCCAGCCCCGCCCAGGTACCCTACGGTAGCGCGGCCGCAGGATCGCGCTACCAGGGCCAGCGCGGCCCCACCGCCTCGCGGTCCCACCTGTCCTTCCACCGGCTGCGTATCGCCGACGCCGGGACATCTCCGCACGGCACGGCCGCTACCGCTGCGCCGGGTCGTGAGGGTCTCGGGGACAGTGGCGGCGCGCCGTCCCCGCACGCCACCTCCCCCACCGAACCGACAACCCCCCAGGAGCGCCCATGAGCGACCCCACCGACCTCGCCGTCTCCCTGCCCACCGACACCGGTACCTTCTCCGCCGGGTCCATGCTGCCTGTCGGCCACCTGGACACCCACCACGTCCTCCTCCTGGCCGACGACGTCACCTCCGACGAGGTCGAGGCCCTGGCACTGTCCCAGGACGTCCAGGCGGGGTGGGTCGGCGTCTCCAGCCTCCAGCTGTTCCCCGGCGTGACGCTCCAGGGCCCCTGGGAGGTGGACGCGCAGATGCGAGGTCTCCTGGAGGCCCCGGAGTGGACCACCCAGCTGATGATCCTGGACTGCCCCCGGACCCGTGCCGGCGCCCAGCCCAGGGAATTGGCGGGGCTGGACCCGCTGTCGGACGCCTTCCCGGTGGCCCAGCCCACCGGGGTGGAGCTGGAGGCTCTGTCCCGCCTGCGCTCTATTGCCCGCCGCCTGGCGGGGGCGCTGCGCCTGGTGCCCGGTGCGCCCAACGGCAACCAGCCCGTCATCGTGGAGCCTAGCCCTGAGGTTTCCGTCTCCCTGACCGTCTACGCCCCGGTGTGGATGGGGCCGGAGGACCTCTCCGCCCTGCTGGGCGAGGTCGCGCCCGGTATGAGCCCCGCCCTGACCGCTCCGCACCCCACCGGCGCCGTCGGCCTGGACGCGGTTGACCCCGACAAGCTGGAGCGCCTCGTGGAGCGCATCGGGGCCGACGTCTTTGAGGAGGCCTGGCGCACCTCTGAGCGCGCCCGGGCGCAGGCCGAGGCGGAGGAGGCGCGTGTGGCCGCCTCTGGAGGCTACATTGAGGAGGTGCGCGACAGGTACGCGGTCGTCGCGCCGGTGGATCCCGAGCGTGAGGGCTGGGGGCGGATCGAGGTGCAGGTCGGTGCCACCGACGGCCTGCCGCTGGCTGTGCGTGGGGAGAGGTGGGCGCGCGGGGCGGTCCTGTCCTACGACCTGAGGTGGAAGCCCGTGGACGAGACGGAGGCCTACCTGGAGGTGGTCTCACGGGCGCGCCGCCGGGAGCGCCAGGCCGCGCGCGACCTGGTCGAGCAGCTGGCCACCGTCCTGGTGGGGGCTGTCTCCGGCGTGGCCGTTGACGACGACGGGTTCCTCGTATCCCTGGGACCGGAGGAGAGCCGCTAGACCCGAGCCAGTCCCGGATGCCTGTTCCTTCCTGGCTACCTCCACCTCCTCTGTCCCGGGAAGCAGGTGGGGGCGTCAGGATGTACGGCGCATAGTTCCGCAGTCATGGAGACCTGGTGGTATGTGGGTCACCGACGGCAGGTGCTGAAGATGCGCAGCGGCTTTGGGGGCTAGCGCAGGGCGCCGGGGCGTTGGCGGGTGACAAGCCGCTCGTCTGCGCCCTGGGCGCGCTCGTCGTCCCAGTGCCACCCGGTAAAGCGCCAGGCGTCCACCAGGGACCTGGTCCAGGCCACCGGCTCCTCACCGCGCGCGCGGCCTACGCTCATGTAGTGGCGCAGCAGACCCGCAGCGGCCCGGGCGTCGTCCAGCGCCGAGTGATGCCTGCCGATCTCCACCCCGGCCACCTCGCAGCAGGTGGTCAGACGGCGTGAGGGGGTCGCCATGAAGTGGCGTGACCACTCCATGGTGCACACGCGTGGGATGGGCGCTCCGGGGTCCAGGAGGCGACGGCGCCCCAGGGCCTGGGTGAGGAAGCCGACGTCGAAGCGAGCGTTGTGGGCAACGACCGCGCGTCCTGCCAGGTCGCGGGCCAGCCGGTCGGCGACCTCGTCGAGGCTGGGGGCGTCCAGGAGGTCCTGCGCTATCAGGCCGTGGATGTGAGTGGGTCCGACGTCCGTGCCACGGCCTGGGTTGATGAGCGTGGACCAGCTGGTCTGTGTACAGCCGCTGGGATCAGTGAGGACGACGGCGACCTCCAGGATCGTGTCAGACACGGGGGACAAGCCGGTGGTCTCCAGGTCGATGACGGCGTAGCCGACCTGGGCGGCGGCTCGCAGCTCAGTCTCAGTCAGTGCATCGCTGGGTGCTCTGGACAGGGTGTTGGCTGACGGCGGTACGGGGGAGACCGGGGCGCAGAGGGACGCTGGTACGTGGGAGGCCGAGATGCTGAGCGAGGGGGACGTGCTGCCCGCGCAAGGACGGTCGCCCCCCTGAGACGGAGGGTTGCCGGGAGAGGGAGCGGGGAGCCGCGGCCGCAGGGGTCCCCGGTCGTGGGGCGGGCGGTGGAAGAAGGGCATCACCGGGAGCCTACCGTCGTGACACCCTGACGTGCTCGTGGCCGGCCCGTCCTACCTCCTCGCTGCCCGGGCTCCGTCGCTGCCGCCGGGGTGCCTGGGTTCATCTAGGATGGCGGCAGTACCGGCAGGAGCGGTGGGACCGGGGCAGGACCGGAGGGAGAGTTCTCATGACTGCGAATGACGTCACTGACACTGTCGAGGGATCGGACGGCCCGAGGGGCGGGCCCGCTGCTGCCCCTACGGACGCCCCCTCCCCGGCCCTGTCCGCTCCCGAGACCACGCCAGTGTCTAGCGCCACGATCGCCACCCAGATGGCTCACCGCTCGATCCGCGCCTTCAGCGAGGAACCCGTGGGGGAGGAGATCATGACCACCCTGCTGGACGTGGCCCGGCACGGTGCCACCTCCTCCTTCCAGCAGCAGACCACCATCATCCGGGTGAAGGATCCCGAGGTGCGTGAGGCGGTCCACGCAGCCTCGGGGCAGCCCTACGTCGGAGGCCACCGCGGTGAGCTCCTGGTCCTTGTGGTGGACCTGCACCGCAACGCCGTCATCCGGCAGCGCGCCGGGGTCTGCCTGGAGCCGCTGGAGCGTATGAGCCTGTTCCTCCAGGGGGTGGAGGACACGGTCATCGCGGCGCAGAACCTGGTAGTCGCCGCGGAGTCACTGGGGCTGGGGACCGTCTACCTGGGATCGCTGCGTGGTGGGCTGCGCGGGCTCATCCGGGCGCTGCACCTGCCTCTGCGGACCTTCCCACTGCTGGGCCTGCTGGTGGGGCACCCTGCACAGGTGCCCCAGTACAAGCCCCGGCTGCCGCGTGAGGTCACTGTGGGTACGGACCGCTACCCGGAGCCAGAAGACCACATGGAGGCGCTGGCCGTCTACGACGAGGTGGTGCGTGAGTACTACGACCTGCGCGACACCAGTGCCCGGGTGGACTCCTTCACCAGCCAGATCGCCCGGAACCTGGGCACGGGGGCGGCCTCGACGGCGCCGGTCCTCCAGGTGCTGCACGAGCAGCGGCTGGCCCTGGGCTGAGCCGTCTGGCCCCGGGCAGGACTCCGGGGAGGGGCCTCCTGCCGCCGACCTGCTCCTCGCCAGGTTCTGCGCTACGGCTGGGGTGACCTCCTGGGAGGAGAAGACGCGTCCCTACGGGGAGGCTGCGCCTTCTGGGAGACTGGCGCCGCGCCTGTAGGCCGTGGGCGTGGTGCCAGTCTCGGTGCGGAAGCGCCGGTTGAAGTTGGCGAGGTTGGTGTACCCGCTCATCGTGCTGACCCGGGACACGGGCAGGTCCGTGGACCGCAGCAGGTGGCAGGCCCGGGCGATCCGGCGCCGTCTCACGAGGTCGGAGAAGGTCAGCCCGGCTGTGGCGCGGAAGAACCGGGAGAAGGCGGAGGAGCTCATGGCGACCAGGCGGGCCGCCTGGGTCATGCTCACCTCCCCGTCCAGGTTGTGCTCGATGTAGTCCAGGACCGTGTTGACCCGGTGCGTGGTCTCGTCGTCCAGGCTGGGTACATAGCCCTCGGCCACGATCGGGTGCCACTGGCCGGGCGGTGCCTGGAGAAAGATGTCGACCAGCTCCAGGAGGGAGGCCATCCGCCTCAGTCGGGACTGCTGCTCCATGCCCACCAGGACACGCGCCGCGTGCTCGGCGCTGGGGCCGCTGAGGATGACACCACGCCGGGCACGGTGCGCCAGCTCCTGCACGCTGATCAGCTCGGGCATGTGGGTGGCCGCCTCGGCCAGCCGCTGCGGGTGGACCTGGCACAGGACGTCGCGGCTGGGCAGGACCTCCTGCGGTCCCAGGTCGGACAGCCAGTTGTGAGGCAGGTTCGGTCCCATGAGCGAGACGTGCCCGGCACGGAAGCTGATGGCCTGGTCCCCGGCCAGCAGCTGGCCGGATCCGCTGCGGATAAGGTGGAACTCGATCTCCGGGTGGTGGTGCCAGCGTGCCAGGGGACTGGGGTAGCCGTGCTGGAACCAGCGTACGGTTGACCCGAGGTCGGGGACGACCACCTCCAGATCCCCTACGCCCGCTCCGGCGTGCGAGGCCGGGGCGGTCAGGGAGGTGATGGCGGGCATGGCCGACTCGGCCCCTGCGCCGGGGTCGGAGCTGTTGCGCGGTGCGTGCGTCGTCGTCATGTGTGGGCCACATCGTGCAGGTTGTCGTGCGTGACGGCTGGTCTGGCGGGCGGGCAGCAGGTCTGGGCCGGGAGCAGCCGGGGTGAACAGGGCTGAGGGCGCCTGCTGGCGCAGGGGTGCCCGGCCTTCTCTGCCTGTGCCTTGGCCTGTCCCTGCTCGGTCCTTCCTTCTGCCCTCCCTGCTGCCTTCCCCGCCCTCGTGAGATGTACCGTTTACTGACAGGGTAACCGTTTCCGCATAGGACGACCGGCATGCCGTCCTCTATGAGGATTCGGCGCACGGTGAGGACTGCATCCCCCTGTGAGGATTCGGCACGTCCCGTGAGGACGCCTCTGCCCGCCCGGGGCCAGTTGTCTCAGCCGACGGTGATCTGGAGCTTGACGTCGCCGGGACGTCCCTCGGCCACTCGGTCGAACACCTCCTTGGCGCGCTCCATCGGGAAGGTCTCGGTGATGAAGGGCGTCAGGTTGATCTTCCCGGCAGCGACCAGGTCGATCGCGCGCTGGTAGACGTTGGCGTAGCGGAAGACTGTCTCAATGGTGGTCTCGCGGGCCTGGACCTCGGTGACGTCGACACTGACGGGGTCTACGGGGATGCCCACCAGAACCGTGCGGTTGCCTGGTGCCCCCAGCTGCCACAGGTCCTCGTAGGCGGAGGGGTGCCCGGAGGCCTCGAAGACGACGTCGGCGCCCCAGCCCCCGGTACGCTCCTGGACGACGTCGAGCAGCCGCTGGGAGCGCAGGTCTACGGGAACCACCCCGGGAACCTGTGAGGCCATCTCCAGCTTGACCGGGGAGACGTCGGAGACGATGGCCGTGGAGGCGCCGCCTGCCAGGGCAGCTGCGGCGGTCAGCATGCCGACCGTGCCGCAGCCGGTGACCACGGCGACGTCGCCGGGGTGGATGGAGGCCTTGGTCGCGGCGTGCATCCCCACGGCCAGCGGCTCCAGGAGCGCGCCCTCGCCGAAGGAGACCTGGTCGGGCAGGTGGTAGGTGAAGGCGGCCGGGTGGATGACCTCCTCCACCAGGCAGCCGTCCACCGGGGGCGTGGCCCAGAAGGAGACCGCCGGGTCCACGTTGTACATGCCCGCGCGGGAGGCGCGCGAGCTCATGTCGGGCACACCGGGTTCCATGGCCACGCGGTCGCCGACGGCGAAGTCCGTGACGCCCTCGCCGACTTCGACAACGGTGCCAGAGGCCTCATGGCCCAGGATCATAGGAGCCTCGACCACGTAGCGGCCGATCCGGCCGTGGGTGTAGTAGTGGACGTCGGAGCCGCAGATGCCCACGGTGTGCGGGGCGATACGTAGCTGGCCGGGGCCGCAGACAAGGTTGCCTGGGACCTCGCGGACGCTGATCTCGTGCTGACGCTCCAGGACGACGGCCTTGAGGGCGGCGCGCGGCCCGGTCGTCGCCGAGGGTGCAGGTGTCTGGGTTGTCATCGTGGTCCTCCTCGTTGAGACGGTGATGAGCAGATGATGTGCAGTTGATGAGCCGGTGACGGGCGGGGGTGGCCGCGGCCGGGGCCGCCCCCGTGCGGCCGGTACTCGTGGCAGCAGGGGGTTGCTCCCTCCGTCGGCCTGCGGCTGGACCCCCGCAGCCCGGGCGTGCGTGGACGCTCCGTGGCTAGGACAAGAGTGCCCAGACCGGGGGGAGAGTGACCAGGGGCGGCCATGCTGGCTCCTGGTACTTTCTTGCGCGGGTGGGCTCCCGGGCTGGGGGCCGCCGGGCTGGGTGTGCAGGCGCTGCGGCCGCAGGGTGCGGAGGTGGTGGGGGCAGGCCTGCTGTGGCAGCCTCCGCGTCGGGAGCGTGCCACAATCCGGTCATGAATCCGGGCATGACCGACTCCTCCAGCCAAGCCCCCGGCCCTGCGCTAGGTCCGTGCTCCCCGGTCCTGACCGGCTCCGGGGCGCGGGCCGCCCTGCCTGCCCTGGACGCCCTCGGCTTTCCCTTCGCGCTGGTCCTCACCCAGGGCGGGCGTATCCTCGTCGAGGCGGGTGAGGTGGACACGGTCTTCCCCTTCGCCTCGGTGACCAAGCCGATCGTGGCGTGGTCGGCCCTGGTGGCGGCCGAGCGGGGCATGCTGGACCTGGACGCAGGCCTGGACCTGGCTGCCCTGGACGCCCTGGTCAGCGACGACCCCGTTGCCGCAGCAGCGGCTGCGGGCGGGCACGAGCCAGGCCAGGCCGGGACCGGTGGGGGAGGTCCCAAGCCCCTCCAGGGCGACTCTGCTCCGGCGAACCCCGCCCGCCTCGCCCCGACAGGCCTCGCCCCCACAGCCCGTCACCTGCTGGCCCACGCCTCGGGAGTCGCCCCGGACAGCGCGGACCTTCTGGCTGCCCCCGGCTCCCGGCGCATCTACTCCAACCGGGGCTACGAGCTCCTGGGGCGGGTGCTGGCGGAGGCCACCGCCATGCCGGTGTCGGCGTGGGTGGAGACCTCGGTGCTGGAGCCGCTGGGGATGGCCAGCGTCATGGTGGAGGGCTCCGCCGCGCACTCCGGTGAGGGAACCGCCCGGGACCTGGCGCTGTTCGCGGCCGAGTTGGCGGCGCCCCGGCTGATCTCTTCCGGGCTCGCGCGTGAGGCCTGCCAGCCGGCCTTCCCCGGGCTCGACGGCGTCCTGCCCGGGTATGGCCGCCAGTCGCCCAACGACTTCGGGCTGGGACTGGAGGTCCGGGGGCGCAAGCACCCGCACTGGACCGGTGCCGCGAACAGTCCGCAGACTTTCGGGCACTTCGGGCAGTCGGGATCCTTCCTCTGGGTGGACCCGGTGGCGGGTCGGCAGGCGGTGTTCCTGGGGAGCAAGCCGTTCGGGGCGGTGCACCAGGAGGTCTGGCCGAGGCTCAGTGACCAGGTGCTGGGGCTGACGGACGTGGCCTCGGTGCGGTTCTGACCGTGTTCCCAGGGGCCGTGTTCCCAAAGGTCGTGTTCTCGGGGACTCGGGGACTCGGGGACTCGGGCCTGGTTGGGGTCGACGCGACCGCTGACCCGTCCTAGGTGCGGTGGCTTGTATCCGGTACTGGGACGAGCCGCTGCCCGATGGTGTCTCATGCTGGTGCTACCTTCTGGTTCTGAGCACTTGACCGAGTAGCGCGCTTCCCGGGCCGCCCGGGCCGTGCGGGTACAGGCATCGCGGAAGCGTGAGGAGGGGAGGCCGTCGTGGTACGGAAGGGTCAGGACCGTCTGGCTGCGGGCCAGCAGGAGCCTGCGCCTACGCAGCCGCAGTCTTTCTCGGTGGCTGAGCTGCGGGGTGACCTCACGGGCGCTGCTGCCCAGGAGGCCCTCGCCCGGATGGGGCTGACCCCGCAGCTGCTGACCGGGGCGTGCGCAGCAGGCCTCCAAGCAGCCGTCAACCAGCACTCCTCCTACGAGCCCAGTACGGCCTTCGGCTACCAGCACTGGGCCAAGACCGTCGCAGCGCTGCGTGAGGCCCTGGCGGAGCAGGGGTGGGACAGCCGCGACATCCTCAACGCGCCGCGTTCGGTCAGCGGCGACGGTCGCTTCAGCATTGCCGCCATCAGGGGGACTGCCGCCACAGGGCAGGTCGGTGCCCGTCCCACCAACGCTCGTGCGCGGGGCCGGGTGTTCGTGGACGGCGTCGCCGTCAACGCCCAGTTTCTCGCGGGCTCTGAGGCAGGGGGCGGCAGCGCAGCAGACGTCTACGGCCAGCACTACCAGCCGGTGCTTGGCACCATGCTGGCCCTGGACGTCTCGGCCCGTTCGGCCGGTGACCTGGCCCGCTTGCCGCATACCTGGCTGCTGCTCTATTTCTGGGACCGCTCGGACAACGTGGTGCGCAGCGAGCTGTCGCTGCCGGTGGCCTGTGAGGACGGTGTCGTCACTCGGTGGCGTACCCGCATCATCTTGCCGCCGGAGGAGCTGGGCGGGCTGGCATCCGGGCAGGTCGGCGCGCTGCCCTCCGACGACGTCGACTTTGTCATCCAGGCGGTCTGAGGGTGGGTGTGCACCCCTGCCGGGTCCGCCTGGCCAGGCAGCGTGCGGGCCTGTCCAAGCAGGAACTGGCCCAGCGCACGGGCGTCAGCACGCGCACCGTCACCACCTGGGAGTCCGAGGGCGCGCCCCCGTCCCGGGCGGAGGGGCTGGCGGCCGCGACCATGGTGCCGGTGTCGTTCCTCCAGCGCCACCCGGTGGAGGAGGTGGCCGAGGAGGCCGTCTTCTTCCGGGCGCGCAGGAGGTCGCCTGCCCGGCTCAGGCACGTCGCCACTGCCCTGGGGGCTCTGGGCACGGACTTCTACGCGGAGGTGACCCAGCACTTCCGCCTGCCGGCGCTGGACCTGCCGGAGGGGGCTGTACTGGCGGCGCAGCCCGGGCCTTCCGCACCACTCTCGCTGACCGAAGCGCAGGAGGCAGCGCGCGAGCTGCGGACCGTCTGGGGCCTGGGGGAGCTGCCCGCCCCCAACCTCGTCCAGCTGGCGGAGGCCCACGGTGTGAGGGTGCTGGGGCTCCCGCGCGCCCAGCGTGACGTGGACGCCTTCAGCTTCTGGGGCGCAGACGGGTGCCCCTACATCTTCCTGGCGCGTCACAAGACCGCTGAGCGCTCCCGGTTCGACCTGGCCCACGAGATCGGCCACCTAGTGCTCCACGGCGGGGTGACCCGCACGGACGAGCGCACCGACCGCGTCGTGGAGGCGGAGGCGCACGCCTTCGCCGGTGAGCTCCTCCTGCCTCGCGCTGCTGTGCGCGCCGTCCTGGGGCGCAGCCCGTCGTTGCATGCGGTGCTGGGGCTCAAGGAGAGGTTCGGGACCTCCGCGGTGGCGGCCGCCCGGGCCGCGTGGGACGCGGGCTGCCTGTCGGAGTGGGAGTACCGGCAGATGTCGGCGCAGCTGGCCTCGCGGGGCTTCTCCACCGGGGAGCCCGGGAGTCGGCTCGGCTACGAGCAGTCCCGGGTCTACCGCACCGTGCTTGACTGGCTGCGCCAGCGGGGCCAGTCGGTCCCGCAGTGGGCCAGGTCCATCGGGCAGCACCCTGACGACGTCGCCGCCTTCATGCTGGGCCAGGCCCTGTCCCTCGTCCCCGGCTGAGGCCGCCGGTGGTGCGCATGACCCCGTAGGCGGCACCTCGCCTACCCCTCCAGGTCCACGATGACAGGCACGTGGTCGCTGGCGCCCTTGCCCTTGCGCTCGTCGCGGTCGATGGCGGCACCGCCGACCCGGGAGGCCAGGGCGGGTGAGGCGTAGACGAAGTCGATACGCATCCCCTCGTTGCGGGGGAATCGCAGCTTCTGGTAGTCCCAGTAGGTGTAGTTGGTGACCCGCTCCCGCGTCACCTCGCTCAGGCCGACCGACTCGAAGGCGGCGAAGGCCTCCCGCTCCGGTGCCGACACGTGCGTGGCGCCGTCGAAGGCAGTGACGTCCCAGACGTCCTCGTCGCGCGGGGCGACGTTCCAGTCGCCCACCAGTGCCAGTGCCAGGCCCGGATCTGCCTCCAGCCAGCCGACAGCGGCCTGGCGCAGCGCGGCCAGCCAGTCCAGCTTGTAGCGGTAGTGGGGGTGGTCCAGTTCACGGCCGTTGGGCACGTACAGGCTCCACAGCCGCAGCGGCGCGGTCCTGGTCGTCGTGCCCGGGCCGTCACCTGGGGAGCCGGTGGTGTCCCCTGCTGGCAGGGCGGCACTGTCCTCCTGCCCGCTGCTGGCTGGTGTCTGCATATCGCTGTTCTCTGCCAGCCCGCCGCCGACCGCCGCCTGCCCGCCGACCGTTACTCCCAGAGCCCGGGCCTCCACCACGGGCTCCTGGCCCTCCTGGCGGACCCAGCCCGGCTGGCCAGGGAACGAGGTCGCGACATCTGACAGCCCGACGCGGGAGGCTACCGCCACCCCGTTCCACTGGTCCAGGCCGTGGACCGCTACCTCGTACCCGGCAGCCTCAAGGGCCTGGTACGGGAACTGGTCAGGTCGGCACTTGATCTCCTGCATGGCCAGCACGTCGATGTCCTCGCGCTCCAGGAAGGCGGTGACTCGCTCGACCCGGGTGCGGACGGAGTTGACGTTCCAGGTAGCAAGACGCATACGGGCAGGGTACCGGTTGCCGACTCGATGCTGCGGTCGTGACTGGCGGCCTGAGCCTTCAGCACCTGACCGGGCACCGGAGCTGCCCGACGGTCGCTGCCCCGAGGCGCGCTAGCCTGGCCCCATGGGAACCGCACTTGTCACCGGCGCCACCAGCGGGCTCGGCCTAGAGTTTGCCTGGCAGCTCGCCCAGGCCCACCACGACCTGGTCCTCATCGCCCGTGACGAGCAGCGGCTGCGCCACCTTGCCGACGAGCTTCACCAGATCGCGGGTGTCGGCGCCCAGGTGCTGGCCGCCGACCTGGCAGTGCCTGAGGACTGCGCCCGGGTGGCGACACGCCTACGCCAAGGAGGACAGTCGGCTCCCAGCGGGCCTGGCGATGCCTCGGCCCCACACACCGCTGAGCAGGTGGCCTCCCGGCCCGTGGACCTGCTGGTCAACAACGCGGGTTTTGGCCTGGGGCAGTCCTTCGTCGGCGGGGACCTGGCCCGCGAGGAGCGGGCGCTGGACGTCATGGTCCGCGCGGTCCTCGTCCTGTCCCACGCGGCTGCCGAGGCCATGGCCGCACGCGGCCACGGAGCGATCCTCAACGTCTCCTCAATGACGGCGCGCACCGCCATGGGGACCTACGCCGCCCACAAGGCCTGGGTCCTCAGCTTTACTGAGGGCCTGGCCAGCGAGCTGGAGGGCACCGGTGTCACCGCCACGGCGCTGTGCCCCGGTCTGGTCCGTACCGGCTTCCACGCTGCCGCCGGGGTGGACGAGTCCACCTGGAGGGGGCCGGTGTGGCTGGACGCCGAGCGTGTGGCGGCTGAGGGCCTGGCGGCGGTGCGTCGAGGCCAGGTGATCTGCACCCCGAGCTTGCGCTACCGCAGTGCCAGCGCCCTGCTGCGCACCGCGCCCCGCTGGTTCGTGCGGCGGGTGGCGGGGACCTCCCGCTCCGCGTCTGCCGGCGCCGCGCCTCCTACGCAGCCAGCGGAATAGGCCGGACACTCCCTAGCGTGTCTGCCGAGGACCTGGGACCGTTGTCCCATGGCTTCCATTACTCTCCAAGGAGACCCCGTCAGCACCGTCGGTGACCTTCCTGCCGTGGGCACCCAGGCCCCGGACTTTGAGCTGGTCGGTGCGGACCTGGGGCCTGTGTCCAGCCAGTCCCTCGCAGGACGCCGCGTGGTCCTCAACATCTTCCCCTCGGTGGACACGGGTGTGTGCGCTACCTCCGTCCGCCAGTTCAACGCGCTCGCCTCCGGGCTGGACAACACGACCGTCGTCTGCGTCTCGGCCGACCTCCCCTTCGCCGCCGCCCGCTTCTGCGGCGCCGAGGGTCTGGACAACGTGGTCACCGGATCCTCGTTCCGCTCCACCTTTGGCACGGACTACGGCGTGACTATGGCGGACGGCCCCATGGCTGGGCTGCTGTCGCGCTCCGTGGTGGTCCTGGACGCTGATGGCACAGTCCTTCACGCCCAGCAGGTGCCGGAGATCCGCACTGAGCCGGACTACGACGCCGCGGTCGCCGTCCTGGCCTGAACAAGGCTGCCTCGCCCGGGCAGGACCTGCCTGAGCGGGGCGGTACTGCGCGCTGCCTCCTGGTGCCGTTACGAGCCGAGTCGTGGCGGGTGGTAGCGGGCTGCGCCCGGTGCTGCCAGCGTCCTGGGCCGCAGCGGCTAGACTCCGGGGCGTGAGCACCAACGACTCCCACATCACCCGCCTGGCCGGGCTTGTCAACGAGCTGGCTGTGGTCCGAGGAAGGGTCACCCTGGCCTCCGGGCTTGAGTCGGACTTCTACGTGGACATGCGCCGCGCCACCCTCCACCACGAGGCGGCCCCGCTCATCGGGCACGTCATGCTGGACATGCTGGAGGAGGCGGGGCTGGGGCCGGAGGAGGTCGACGCCGTCGGCGGACTGACTATGGGGGCGGACCCGGTGGCAGCCGCCATGCTGCACGCGGCGGCGTCGCGCGGCCTGGACCTGGACGCCTTCGTGGTGCGCAAGGCTGCCAAGGACCACGGTATGCGGCGCCGGATCGAGGGGCCGCAGGTGGCTGGTCGGCGCGTAGTGGTCCTGGAGGACACCTCCACCACCGGGGGTTCCCCGCTGGAGGCTGTCGAGGCTCTGCGTGAGGCTGACGCCGACGTTCAGGCCGTGGCCGTGGTGGTGGACCGCTCCACCGGGGCGCGCGAGCGCATCGAGGCTGCGGGCCTGCCCTACCACGCGGCCCTGGGTCTGGAGGACCTGGGGCTCGGATGAACCGGGCGGAGTCTTCATCGCCTACAGTGCCTGGTTGGACTCGTCGAGGGCAAACGCCTTCGCCGCTGAGCTGCTGATGCCGGCTGAGCATATGCGTGCTCTCGACTGGGCGGTCACCCCTGCCGTCCTCGCGCAGCGGGTCTGGGGGCTGGGCGTGTCCACCCAGGCCCTGCGCACCCGGTTGCGCTACCTGCGCCTCGATGTGCCAGGGCAAGGGGCAGCAGCCCTCCAGCTCGCTACTCAGAGGCTCGTCACGGAGCACCTTTCGTCAGCGGTGGCGTCTGCCCAGGACGTGACGGAGCGGATGGCCCTGAGTGCACGACGAAGGTTTCCCCTTAGGCTGCTGACTGACCTGCGCAGCGCGGTTGACTCCGGCCGTGCCTCCCAGGCGTCCCTGGCGTGGGTGCTCGGTACTCCGGTCGAGGAGGAGGATGCCAGCCCTGACGACCAGGCTGACAGCATGGGCGATGAGCTTCGCACCGACCTTCTTGACGGGCTGTTCTGATCGTGACGGATATCCCCTTCTTCTTCCCTGACAACACGGTTCTCATCAACATGGCGGTCCTGGGCAGGGTGGACCTGCTGGAGCGCTTCACCAGAGGGCGGGGTCGTTGGTGCGCGTCCATTGAGCACGAGTGGCGTCGTAGTCAGAGGATTCTTGAGCTCGGTGGGGCGGACCGGCAGGTTCGTGGTCTCTGTGGACGCCGATTCATCCTGACGAGGCCGACCATGTTGATATAAAGGCGCTGCGGGACCGCATGCTCGGTCCCGACGACGGTCCTACCAGCCACTTCGGTGAAGCAGAGACGATCGTCGTCATCCGCAGGCGCCCGGAGCTCTATGGCTCTATATTTCTTACTGATGATCGAGGTGCCCGGTCCCATGCGGATGCGGAGAATGCTGTGGACCGGTGCCTCGGTACCGCAGAGCTGCTCGCCTACTTCGAGGCGGCGGGCTGGGTGACGCGCTCACAGGTGCACGACTACCTGGACACCTTGCGTGACAATGACAGGCACGTCCGCCCGTCGGATGCTGGGGGCTACGACCGGCTGGTGGAAAGGCTTCTACGCAAGAAGCGAGGGAGCGGGCGCTCGCCGTGATTGTCCTGCCCGTGGTCAGGTACTTTGTGTGGCAGAACAGGAAAAGTGCCAGCGGCCATGACAGACTGCGGTAGCGTGCTGCCTCCCGCTCCCGAGCCCGACGTCCCAGCTGACACCCGTGAGGTCGGGGTGGGGCCGTGGCCGGGTGGCCCGCAGGCCTGGCCCGATGACCCCCGCTACGACCCTGTCCTGCTCGCCCAGGGGGACCGGCGCAACGTGGTGGACCGCTACCGCTACTGGAGCATGGAGGCGATCCGGGCCGACCTGGCTGGGCGCGCCCACCTGCTGCACGTCGCGATCGAGAACGTCAGCCAGGACCTCAATATCGGCTCCATCGTGCGCAGTGCCAACGCCTTCAACGTGGCCGGGGTCCACATTGTCGGGCGGCGGCGCTGGAACAGGCGCGGGGCCATGGTTACTGACCGCTATCTGGAGGTGCACCACCACGCCCAGCCGGACGACCTCCTGGCCTGGGCACACGAGGAAGGCTACGAGGTGGTCGGTATCGACAACGGCCCCGGGGCGGGGCTGCTGGAGCGGGCCGCCCTGCCCCGGCACTGCCTCATGGTGTTCGGCTCCGAGGGGGAGGGGATCAGCCCCGGGCTGCAGGAGAGCTGCTCCCGGCTGCTGCGCATCGGCCAGTACGGATCCACCCGCTCCATCAACGTGGCCGCGGCTGCGGCAGTTGCTATGCACGCCTGGGTCCTCCAGCACGCCGGGCCCGCACCGGACTAGGGCCACTGCGCGCTTTGCGCTTTGTCGCTACGGGTCGTCAGAGTGAAAGGTGAGCCTCAGGTCACTATCACACGGTGTTCCACCTGCTTCGCGTCAAGCGAATTCAGGTCCCGGGGGAGTGCAGGTCCTGGGGGGGTGCAGGTCCCGGGGGCCAGGGCTCCCGTGGTCCTGCGGGGCCGACCTGGTCAGGTCGGCCCCGTCGCCGACTCCCACACGTCTCCCAGGGCCCCGAGGGGCCGGTGCTCACGCCTGGTCGGCCTCAATGACCCGGTGGTCGGGCGAGGCGTGGGTGACCTCGATCTTGCGAGGCTTGGCCTCCTCGGCCACCGGGATCGTCAGGGTCAGGACGCCGTCGGCGTACTCCGCGGAGATCCGGTCCAGGGCCAGCCCGTAGCCCAGCGTGAGCTGGCGGGCGAAGGTCCCGGAGGGACGCTCGTGGGCCAGCCACTGGATGTCCTTGGCCGTGTTGGCGGGACGCTCGGCACGGATGGTCAGGGTGCGCTCCTCGACGTCGACGTCAATCGTGGACGGGTCGACCCCGGGCAGGTCGATGCGGGCAACAAAGTGCTCGCCCTCGCGGTACAGGTCCAGGGGAAGGCCCACGGACGCGGGCGTACGGACCGGGCCGTTGGTCAGCCAGCGGTCCAGGTCACGGAAGGTGTCAAAGGGTGTTGGTGCCATGTCAGCCACCTCCAGTAGTCAGGGGCCCGGACGGTCCGGGCCTGGGGCGGGGCGGGCGGCGGTCGCCCGGGAGGCCCCATGTGGTTGTGCCTTATATTCTCGCGCGGTCGGTACGGTTGCGCTGACAGTTGTCGCCGTCAGCGAAGGTCTCGGTTCAAGGCCGCAGCTCGAGGCCCGGCGCAGGAACCTCAGCCTGCCGGGCAGCACGTAGACGGGTGGGGCGGCTCGGGGCGGCAGACGCCATCCCCGAGCTCACGCGCTGCACCTGGGACCATCATCTGCTACACCTCGACGCCAAGTCGTGGAAGAATCAGTCCTGTACCACTGACACATCACTCACCTCAAGGAGGCACCAGTGGCCATCGCGACCCCGGAGTCCTACGCAGACATGCTTGACCGCGCCAAGGCCGGCAAGTACGCGATCCCCGCGATCAACGTCACCTCGTCCCAGACCCTGTCCGCCGCCCTCAAGGGCTTCGCTGACGCCGAGTCTGACGGCATCGTCCAGATCTCCAACGGTGGTGCGGCCTACTGGTCCGGCTCCTCCCGGGCGGACCGCGTCAAGGGTTCTGTCGCCTTTGCCGCCTACGCCCGTGCGGTGGGTGACCTGTACCCCGTGACCATCGGCCTCCACACCGACCACTGCCCCAAGAAGATGCTGGAGCCCTGGATCCTCCCGCTGCTGGAGATGGAGGCCGAGCAGGTCAAGCGGGGTGAGGTGCCGATGTTCAACTCCCACATGTGGGACGGCTCGGCGGAGTCCCTGGACGACAACATCGAGATCGCCGTGGACATGCTGGCGCGCGCCAAGGCCGCCAACACCGTCCTGGAGATCGAGATCGGCGCCGTCGGCGGCGAGGAGGACGGCATCAAGGGGGAGGAGAACGCCAACCTCTACACCACCGCCGACGACGCCTGGCGCGCCATTGAGGCCCTGGGCCTGGGTGAGAACGGCCGCTACATCACCGCCCTGACCTTCGGCAACGTCCACGGCTCCTACAAGCCGGGCTTCGTCAAGCTCCGCCCCGAGATCCTGGGCGAGATCCAGGACGACGTCGCAGCACGCCTGGGCGAGCGCCTGTCCACCAAGGTGGGTGACACCAGCTCGCCCTTCGACCTGGTCATGCACGGCGGCTCCGGCTCCACCGATGAGGAGATCGCCACCGCGGTGCGCAACGGCGTCATCAAGATGAACGTGGACACCGACACCCAGTACGCCTACACCCGCCCCGTGGCGGACTGGATGCTCAAGAACTACGACGGCGTCCTCAAGATCGACGGCGAGGTCGGCAACAAGAAGACCTACGACCCGCGCGCCTGGGGCAAGGCCGCTGAGGAGGGCATGGCCGCCCGCGTGGTGGAGGCCTGCGAGCGCCTGGGCTCGGTGGGCTCGGCCAGGCGCTGAGCCTGATGACGCTGCTGCGGCGCCGGTGAGGCGCTGAGGCTCGGCCCCGGTACCCCTGTGGTGCCGGGGCCGACGTCGTGGTCTGGGTCCCTTGCCGGACCATTGTCGGCTGGGCGCGGACGGGTCAGGGCTGTCCTCCGGGTCTTCCTTCAGGGACACCTTTTTGATACGGTGAGGGCGCTCACGGTTCCCCGTAGTCGTGAGCGTCCGCGCCGTAGGAGCGCGGGTCCCTGTGCGTCCAAGGAGGGGCGAGGCATGTTTGACCCGCAGGTGTTCGGCACCCAGAGGTGGCTGAACGAGACCTACTCCGGCGTCACGGGGTGGGTGCCCCTGGAGCAGGACGGGCAGACGGGGTGGGCGACGATCTACGGGCTGCGCCGCGCCCTCCAGCACGAGCTGGGCGTTTCCCCGCTGTCGTCCGGCTTCGGCCCGGCGACGACGGCCGCATTCCAGGAGCGGGTGGGCCGGATCGACTCCCAGGCCACCGTGTCTGAGAACATCCTGCGTGTCCTCAGCGGTGCCCTGTGGTGCAAGGGCCGCACCGGCGTCATCCTGGACGACCTGGTCACGGTCACCTATGGCGCCATGGTCCCTTCCGTGGAGCGGGTGCGTGAGGACCTGGGCCTGGGCGGAGGCAGCTACGTGGACGTCAAGCTCATGGCCTCCCTGCTGTCCATGGACGCCTACGACGTGCTGGAGGACTACGGCGGGGTGCCCCAGGTGCGCCAGGTCCAGCAGTGGCTCAACGGGACCTATGCGGGGCGCCGGGACTTCGCCCTGGTGCCCTGCGACGGTGTCCACTCCCGCCAGGTGCAGACAGCCCTGCTGATGGCGCTCCAGTTCGAGATGGGGATGGCTGACGGGGAGGCCAACGGCAACTTCGGGGAGGGCACGCGCTCCGGCCTGAGGGGCTCGGCGCAGGTGAGGAGCGGCAGCACCGACGGGGCGACGCGGTTCGTCCGGCTCTTCCATGCGGCGATGATCCTCAACGGGTACGACGTGTCCCTGGCCTCCTCCTTCGGTGCGGGCACGGAGGCGGTGGTCCGGGTGTTCCAGTCCTTCATGGAGATCCCGGAGACGGGCGCGGGCGACTACACCACCTGGTGCAGCCTGCTGGTGTCCAGCGGTGACACCAGCGTGGCCACCAAGGGTTTTGACACCAGCGCCCAGCTGCTGGGCGGCCGGGCGCAGGGCGCGGCAGACCGCGGCTACACCCACGCGGGCAGGTATACTGTGGGGTCGGGCAAGTTCATCACCGGGCCCGAGCTGGATGCGCTGCGCAGCGCGGGTCTGAGGCTGGTGCCGATCCACCAGCGCTGGAACAACGACGTCTCCCACATGACCTACGAGGAGGGGCGCACCCAGGGGCAGGAGGCCCTGGAGCGCGGACGCGTGCTGGGGCTGCCCGCAGACAGCATCATCTACTTCACCGTGGACTTCGACCCGGTCGGCGACGCCGTGGTGGGGCCGGTCATGGACTTCTTCCGGGGCGTCAACGAGGTGATGGGGGAGGTGGACTCCTACCGGTTCCGGGTGGGGGTCTACGCCACGCGCAACGTGTGCCGCCTGGTCATGGCCCAGGACTACGCGGTGGCCGCCTACGTGCTGGGGATGTCCACCGGGTTCTCCGGGAACATGGGCTTCCCCATGCCGCAGGGGTGGCACTACAACCAGATCGTGGAGGTCAGTGAGGACCTGGGGGGTAGGGCCACCCCGGTGGACCATGTGGTGGTGTCCCGGCGGGCGGAGGCGGTTGACCTGGCGGGGGTGGTCTCCCCGCCGCTGGAGGTGGACGGTGCTGCGACTGAGACCGGCTTTCACGTCCTGTTCGAGTGGTTCGTGCGGGCCGAGGTGGTCTGCGAGCTGGCGCTGACCCAGGCACGGACCCCGGACCTGACGGACCTGAGGCGGTACCTGCCCATGGTGGGCTCCTTCGTCCTGGGGTGGCTGCGCAAGCCGGACTACTGGTACGCCGCCGCCAGCGGCATGTGGATGGTCTACACCCCTGACACCGACGACGACGCGGGGCTGGCCTCAGCCAGGATCCTGTGCGAGGGGAGGCTGACCTCCGTCATGGGCTCCAGGCCGGCCGTCACCACGGACGTCGCCCACTGGGCGGCTGCGGCCATGGGGTATGTGACCTGGCCCGGCTCCTCCGATCCCACCACCTACGGGCTGGGGGACCTGGGCGGGTGGATGCTCGACCTCTACCAGCTCTTCGGTCAGTGGCAGACGGGAGGTGGCGGAGAGGACCAGGAGACCTGGATGCGGGCCAGGCTCGCGGTGGAGGGAGTGGAGTCCGGCTTCGGGGTGGCGGACCTGGTGGCTGACGCCGACGCCTGGCTGACGGTAGTGGGCCTGGCCGAGCCCAGCCCGGCACGGACGTCGGACACCTTGCGCACCCAGCTCGCCATGTCGCAGCAGGAGCGTCTGCGGGCCTTCTACTCCGGGCGCTTTGACAGCTCCCCGCAGAACGTGGTCAGCATGTTCTCCGCCATGGTGGACGGGATAGATGTGGGTGGAGTCAACTTTCCTTTGTCTGGCGATCGGCTGAGGGGAGGTGCCGGAGCTAAAACGGCGCCGACCCCGGAGCAGGCTCGAATCTGCGGCGAGCTCTTTGCCCAGGCACTGGAGAGGCTGACGGCGTGAGCACCTTAGTGCACTGGCCTGGAGGGATGGTGGCGTGATGCCTGTGGGGCGGTGGCTGGCGCGGTTCCTGGGGAGGGCGGCCCGTGACCTGCTGGTGGTGGCCTCGCTGGTGGTTCCGACCTGCGCCGTGCTCTGGCTGTGGGGTCACTTTGCTGGGTTCGACTATGTTATGGCTATTCACCCAGTTCCGTTGCGGACCAGCAGGGACGCGTCGCAGTCCTTGTGGACGCCTGGGTGGCTGTGGTGGACTGTCTTCTTTGGTGCTGGTTTTGGTCTGAGCGCGGGGGCGGTGCGTCACCAGGGGCGTGATGCGTGGGCGATTACGGTGGCCTGCTGGTCGCTGCTGTCCGGGGCTGCGCTGATGCACTTTGGCGAGAATCTTCAGTTTGCGCTGCCGGACCATGCTCCGTGCCTGTACGAGGGGTGCTGGCCGCTGTACTGGCAGGCGGTGGTGGTGTCTGCTCCGATGGCTGTGACCCTGGTGGTGGTGATAGTGCTGGG